>JAISKY010000137.1 GCA_031260745.1 Oscillospiraceae bacterium | reverse complement strand
AAATTATATTGTATAATATTGTACAAATATATTGTTAATTTTGTATTGTAAAGGCGGTGCGTAAACAATGACTACCGAGAACATAATCTCATCGGCGCTGGAACACGGTTTTACCGCGGCGGTCCCGCTTAAACCCGAATCCATTGACTGTAAAACCCAGGTCCGCGATATGTGCGAGGCTTGCAAGGCGTACAACACCACTTGGATTTGCCCTCCGGCGTGCGGGTCTATTGAGCAGTGTTCGGAGCGCGTGTTAAGCTATCCCCGCGGCGTTATCGTGCAAACTACCGGACAGCTTGAGGACGAGCTTGACGGCGAGGGTATGATGGAAGCCGGACGGGTTCACGGCGAAAATCTTAAAGTTTTCTACAAGTTCCTGCGGGACTCGTTTAAGGGTGATGAATTGCTCGCGTTATGCGCGGGCGGGTGCGGACGCTGTGCGAAATGCACATATCCGGACGAACCCTGCCGTTTTCCCGACGAGCAGACCAGCTCTATGGAGGCTTACGGTATGCTAATCGCCGAAGTCTGCAAAGATAACAACGTACCGTATTATTACGGCAAAGGCACTATTACTTACGTAAGCTGCTATTTGTTCAGATAACGAGGTAAATTATAATATGTTCAAATTAACTTTTCTACCGTCGGAAATCACGATAAAGGCGGAACTCGGCACGACGGTAATGCAGGCGGCTATCGCCGCCGGAGTAGAGATGGACGCGCCCTGCGGCGGACGCGGAGTTTGCGAGAAGTGTCTTGTAAAACTCGCAGACTCTGAGGGGGAGCGCGAGGTTCTCGCCTGTCAGACCGAGCCGGCCGAAGACTGCGTCGTCACGATGTCGCACGAAGCCGTAGGGCACCGGATTTTACTTGGCGGTATTACCCGTAACGTAGAACTCAACCCGGACGCAGAGGGCGATTTAACGGGCAAACTCGCGATGGCGTATGACATCGGAACAACTACCGTCGCGTCGTATCTAATCGACCTTAAAACCGGAGCGGAGCTTTCAACGTCAAGTTTGCTTAACCCTCAGACGAAATACGGCGGCGACGTTATTATGCGTATCAAGTACGCGCTTGAAAACGGAGTAGACGCTTTAACCGGAGATATTCGGGCGGCGTTAGTTTCACTCGCGCTTGAAAGCTGCAAAAAAGCCAAAGTCAGCGCGGATAATATTGCCTTGATTACAATCGTGGGCAATACGACAATGCACCATTTGTTTTTGGGGCTTACTACGGAAACTCTCGCGTTCGCTCCGTACCACGCTAAGGTAACGGAACCTTTGACGCTGAAAGCCGGAGATTACGGGTTCGCTGACGTCTGTCCCGGCGCGAAGCTGCTTATGCTTCCGAATATTGCTGGTTTTGTCGGAGCCGACACGGTCGGAGCGTCGCTTGCCGCGTCAATGGATACGGCGGACGAGCTTACTCTGCTTATCGACATTGGCACGAACGGTGAGATGGTATTGGGCAATAAGAATCACCTGGTGGCGTGTTCTACCGCCGCCGGACCGGCGTTCGAGGGCGCGCTGATAAGCTGCGGAATGCGCGGCGCCGAAGGCGCGATTGACCACGTTGAGTTACTCGGCGAACCGGACAGCGTAACGGTCAAATACAACGTAATCGGCGGCGGTAAGCCAATCGGGATTTGCGGTTCCGGCTTGATTGACCTGGTTTCGGAGCTTGTCCGTACCGGACTTGTTGACGAGGGCGGCAAACTGATGACCGGAAACAGCTTCACACTCGTTGACGACATTTCGATTACCGCTAAGGACGTGCGCGAGCTTCAGCTTGCCAAGGGCGCGATGGCGGCGGGAATTGATATGATGCGTATGCGGATTGGCGTTGAGGTGGACGACATAAAGCACGTAATGATAGCCGGAGCGTTCGGCAGTTATATGCGTCCGTCAAGCGCGTGCGGAATCGGACTGATTCCCAAAGCGTTGCTGGACAGAGTTGAGGCAATCGGCAACGCCGCCGGACAAGGCGCGAAACTCGCCGCGATAAACAAAGACGAGTTTGCTCACGCCGCGAGGCTCGCGGAACACGTTGACTATCTGGAACTCGCCGCGAATCCCGCCTTTAACGACGTTTTTATGGATAATCTGCCGTTTGAGTAGTATATAATTCTCAATTTTGGACTGTTATCCGTGTTTTTTTATAAAATTACTTGACAAAGCGGCAAATAACACGTAAAATATAGTAATATGGAACAGTTAAGTTTATCGTTACTGCCAAAAGACGGCGTAAAAATGCTTGACTCGCTTAGAGCGGGCAATCTTATCGCGGTTAAAAGCAAGAACGACTTTATGTACGTTATTTTGCGTAAGGGCGAGTACCAGATGTTCTTGCACACAATCGGCGCTCCGAACGGCGGCACTAAACGCTTTGAGGATAACGAGAAGTACGCGGCGATTGTAAAAAACTTCGCTCAACTTTCCGACCTTGCCGTTGAAGTCGCGTTTGACGAGAAAACAATGAACATCTACCACGTTATGGCAAGCGCGGAGGAAGCGATTCTCACCGAGTTCCCCGGCGACGACCGCGACTTGGACGAAACCGTTGATTTTACTCCGCCCAACGAACTTGAGGACGACGGAGATGAAGGTTCCGAAGATGAATGACAATCCGATAGACGCAATTCGTATCAGAGAGGAAAAGTCCTCACGACGGGGGTTTGTGATTACGTGCGTCGTTATGGCGCCTACGCTGATTGCCTCCGCGGTACAGGCGTTTATGCTCAACTCTTTTCTTCAACTTGCGCTGACGGTCGTTATATGTGTGTTAACGATTATCGGTTATAGTTGGGCGAGAGTGTTTAGCATTGCGCGCGGTGGCTTCGGATGCGCTCAAGCGTTGTGGATTACGGCGGACACCGTCGGAGAGGTCACTGTCGCTATGGAAGAAGCCGGAGATACGGCGGTCGGTAAAGTGTGGCTTTTCTTTCTGATTATGCTATTGATTTCCGGAGCGTTCGCGGCGTCAGCCGCTGTTCTCGCGTTTAACAAAAACGTACAGGAGCATTTTTACAATCACGCCGCTAAATCATAAAAAGCGGCAAATAGCGGCAAATTAACTCGTAAATTAAATTTTCACTTTTCATTTTAATTTTTCATTGAAAACATCAAGGAGGACAACAATGCAACGATTTGACACCGGTAACACCGTCGGGCTTGAAACGGTCGTGCTTCAATGGCTGAAAAAATTCCCCGCCGACATAATCTGTCCGATACAGATTTGGTACGAGGCTTTAGGCGGCTACGGAGCGCCTTTGTCTGAAGATTTAGCCGCTATTTCGGCGATTTTGGACAAGCATTCCGACTGGAAATCCACCGGCGAAACGCGCTACGAGAAATACGGCTCCCAGCCGACTTGGGTTAAGCCGTCAGGACAGGTTCAGCCCGAAGCCGCGACAGACGGCAAGTACGCGGTACAGCACTTTTTCAAAGTTAACAGCGTGTACGCCACTCCGGAGGGCAAAAAATACAAGGTCGTGCTTTCGGAGGTCTACAATCTCCGCTGTTTCGAGGTTGACGACAAGGGAAATATGACCGGGAAAATGGTTAAAATCCACCCGACAAGCGAACTCGCAAAAAGTTTGAAAGCGGCGTAACGGAAATTAAAAATTATAAGTTAATAATTATAAATTACCGCGAACAAGTTAATGCTCATAAAAACGCGTAGATTACCCAATTTAGTTAATTTATAATTTATCATTTGAAATTTGGAGGGAAATATGGCAGAGAGAGTAACCCACAGCGTATGTGTCGGCGGTCCGATAGCGATTCACACAGAGGACGGAGTTATCCGCCGCGTACGCCCGATTATTTTTGACAAGGACGACCCGCAACCGTGGGTTATCGAAGCTCGCGGTAAAAGCTACAGCCCATACCGCAAAATGACGACCGCGTTCATCGCGCTTACGGAGAAAAACCGAGCGTATTCCTACGACCGTATCCGTTACCCGATGATTCGCGAGGATTTTGTTGAAACTCCGGACGGTAAGAACCGCAACGCGGATAACCGCGGTAAAAGCGGCTAGCGCCGCGCTACGTGGGACGAAGCGTTAGACCTTGTCGCGCGCGAGGTTAAGCGTATTCAGGGTACGTACGGCAAAGAATCCGTCGCCGCGATTACAAGCTCCCACCACAGTTGGGGCTTACTCGGCTATAAGTTGAGCGCGTTCGCGAGATTTTTCCGTATGTTAGGCTATACCGAGGTTAAGGACAACCCTGACAGTTGGGAGGGCTTCACTTGGGGCGCTCCGCACACGTACGGCTACTATTGGCGTCTAGGCGGCACGGAAGCGTTTGACCTCTTAGAGGACGCGATGCAGAACGTCGAAACGATGGTAATGTGGTCGCACGACCCGGACTCAACCCGCGGCGGTTACGCGGCGAACGAGTCCACAATGTGGCGGCATTGGCTCGACGATATGGGCGTACAGTTCATCTATATCGACCCGTTCAACAACTTCTCCAGCGTAAAGCAGGCGGACAAGTGGTTCGCTCCGCGCCCCGGCACCGACGCCGCGCTTGCGGAAGGTATAGCTCACGTGTGGCTGACCGAGGGCTTGTACGACAAGGAATATATCGCGAAACACGCTCACCGTTTTGACGAGTGGGCTGACTATATACTCGGCAAGGGCGTCGATAAGCTCCCCAAATCCCCTAAATGGGCTGAAAGCGAAACCGGAATCCCCGCCGCCGACATTAAGGCGTTGGCGCGTCGTTGGGGTACGACCAAAACGATGGGCGGAAGCGGACTGCGCGGAGGCTTCGGCGGAGTTTGCCGCACGGCGAACGGTACCGAGTTCGCGCGTCTTATGGTTCAGTTGTTCGCGATGCAGGGAATGGGCAAGCCCGGTCAGAATATCTGGGTAGGCACTACAGGCGCGCCGATGGATTACAATTTCTGGTTCGGCGGATATTCAGACCCGCTTTCGCAAATCGCGAATCAGCCGATTGCCGATAAGACGGCGGTTAACAGCGTTACGCAAAAGTTGTACCGTCCGAATCTGCCTGACGCTATTCTCGACGGACACTACGAGTGGTACGGCGAGGGCTTCTGCGGCGGCGGTATTGACCTTGAGTTTACCGAACACGTTTATCCCGAACCCGGTTGCAGTGAAGTTCACATGTTCTACCGTTACGGCGGCACATTTATGGGAAGTATGCTTGATACCAACAAATGGGTTAAGATGTACCGCAGTCCGAAACTTGAGTTTATCGTAAACCAGGATATTCACTTCCACGGCGAAAGCCGCTTCGCGGACGTTATTTTGCCCGCGTGTACGAATCTTGAGCGCTACGACATCGGCGAGCTTTGTAACTCCGGCAACGGTGGCTATCAGTCGCACTCGCAGACGGGTAACAACTGGCAAATCGTAGTATTCCAGAACAAAGCCATCGAACCGCTGTGGGACAGCCGTTCCGACTACTGGATTTTCTCTCAGATTGCCGAGCGTCTTGGGTGGGGTAACGACTTCACCGAGGGTCGCGACGAGCTTGCGTGGTGTAAGCGATTCTGGGAAAAATCCGACCTTTGTGAGAAAATCAGTTGGGAAGATTTCACCCAAAAAGGCTACTACGTCGCCGGTATTCCCGGTACGGAACGTGACCGTCACTTCGGATTCCGCTGGTTCGCGGAGGGTTATCCGTGCGATACGCCGAACCATAAACCGTTCCAGGAGGAGGGCAAACTAGGTACGTTCACAGGTAAATTTGAGTTTGTATCGGAAAGTATGCTCTACTACGCGCCCGACGATGAAGTCAGAACTCCGATTGCGAGTTACAAGCCCAGTTGGGAGGGGCATCATTCGGTTAAGGCAAATAAATATCCGTACCACCTTATCAGCCCTCACCCGAGATTTGACTATCACACTCAGCATAACAGCTCCACTCCGTGGATTTGGGAGATTCCCGAAAACCGCAAATATATACAGGGTAATCCGTACCTAATCGCGCGTATTCACCCGACTAAAGCCGTTGAAAAAGGCATTAAGGACGGCGACATCGTTGAGTTGTTCAACGAGCGCGGTCGCGTACTGTGCGTCGCGAGGGTAACGTACCGCGTCGAGGAAAATACG
>JAISKY010000132.1 GCA_031260745.1 Oscillospiraceae bacterium | reverse complement strand
AAAGGGTCAAGCGAGCGCGGAAGTTCGCTTTCGATGATTTCAAAACTGCGCCGCTCAATGTCGGCGGGCAGTACGTGTTCAAGTTTCATTTATTACCTCACATTTCCTGTTGTCCGCTGATTATAAATATTGGATTATTCGCAATCAGCAATCCGGCGCATTCGGACGCTTTAGCCGAGCTTAACTGTACCAGTTCTGGCGCGATTCCGCGTTCCATAAGCGCGTCAAGCGCGACGTTCGCGGAGCGGAGCGTAACGGCGTTAATCACGATTCGGGTTTTGGCGTTTTTCGCGAGTACGGCGGCGATTATCTCACGCAAGTTACCGCCGCTCCCGCCTATAAACGCCGCGTCAAACGCGGGAAGTTCGCCAAGCGCGTCCGGAGCCTTGCCGCGTCTAACCTCCGCGTTGCCGATATGGAACTTCTTCAGGTTAGCGCGTATCAGGTCAACCGCGGCGGGATTATGTTCGACGGAATAGACGTGTCCGTCGTACGCGGCAAGCGCCATCTCGACCGTTACGGAACCCGTTCCCGCGCCAATATCGCAACATACGGCGCCGGGCGTCAGCGCAAGTTTACTAAGCGTAACCGAGCGTACCTCGGCTTTCGTCATCGGTACGTCGCCGCGAGTAAACTCCGCGTCGGGGATTCCGTGGCGTCTCGCCGCGTCGCGGTCAGGATTCTCAATCAGCAAAACCGTCAGCGAGCTTAATAACTCCGAGCGTAATTCTCCGATTGTCGTTGAAAACACGCGCTCCCGCTCCGAGGATAGGTTTTCGCCGACGTAAACGGTCAACTCCGCGAAGCCGCAGTCCGCTAATCGCTTCGCGAGTTCGGCGGCGTTGCCGCCTGTCAGCGCGAACGTCAGTCTATTGCGTCTTACGGTATCGACAAGATTCGCTCCGCGTCCGTGACAACTTACCAACGCCGCGTCCTGCCACGACCGGCGCAGTTTGGCGAAGAACGCGCTAAGCGACGATATTCCGGGCATGATTTCAGGTTCAAACTCTGACAGAGCTTCGCATAATCCGTTCGCCGCGCTATAAAATCCGGGGTCGCCGGATACGAGTACCGCGAAACTACTCGCGTCACTGCCGCGAATCAACTCCGCGACGCGCTCCGGAGCGTACTCCGCGATTTTTGGCTTATCCGAAAACGGCTCAATAAGACGCGACGCTCCGAGTAAAATGTCGGCGCGTTCTATAGCCGCTGCCGCTTGAGCCGTCAGAGTTTCCGCGCCCGTACCCGTTCCGACGATTACGACGCGCTTCAAAGCTCGTAACCTCTGGGCGTAACCATTTTGCCGTTGATATTACGCGTTTGAGCGTTACCTACAAACACGGTCGTGAACATATCCGCCGGAGTATCGCGAAGCTCCGCAAGCGTCAGCAACCGCGAGGATTCGCCCTCGCGCCCGATATTGCGAACCATACCGCAAAGCGTGTCCGGAGCTTTACGCTCAAGCAATATGTCGCAGGCTTTCGCCAAATAATCCGCGCGTTTAACGCTTGACGGATTATATAGCGCGACGCAGAAATCTCCCTCGCCCGCCAGACGTAGCCGACGTTCGATAAGCTCCCACGGCGTCAGCAAATCGCTTAGGCTGATAACCGCGAAATCGTGGGTAAGCGGCGCGCCCAATACCGCCGCGCCGGATAATGCCGCCGTTACGCCCGGTATGACCTCTATGTCTATGGTTTGTTCGTATTCGGCGGACAACTGGTAAATCAATCCCGCGATACCGTATACGCCGGAATCGCCGCTGCAAATTACCGCTACCGTTTCGCCGTTGTAAACCGCGTCAAGCGCGGCGCGGCAACGCTCGACCTCGCGCGTCATCGCGGTATATAAAGTTCGTTTATTAGGGTACAACGGGCGAATAAGCTCCACATAAACCGAGTACCCCACGATTAAGTCAGCCGCGTCAAGCGCGGCTCTGCACGCGAACGTCATATCCTCCGGGCCGCCAGGCCCTATTCCTACTATGTACAGCATTTTATTTCTCCGTATTTACGATGTACTTTTCAACCGCCAGCGCGGTCGTAACGCCGTCCAAGGCGCGTTTTCGGCTTATCAGAACACCGCCGCTTCCGAGAACCGCGGCGCGTTCGCACACGTTGTCCGCTCCGGTTACGGCGAGTACGCGCTCGGAACGCGAGAACTCGCCGGGAACGCTCATAAGCTGTTCCGCGCTGAACGTCCTGAACGGAAGTTTACGGCGTTCGCAGAACTCAATCAGCCCCGGTTCAGCGGCTTTTAAGTCGATACTGCAAACCTGACGCACCGCTTTTTCCAAAATGTCAGCTTCGTCCAAAGCGCGCGTTACCGCCTGTTCGATAGCGTCACAGGTTATACCCTTGCGGCAACCGATTCCGAGCGTCACGATTCGCGGTACTAGCCGCAGTCCGTCCGAGTTGTCGGACGCGTGAAGCGTAATATACGCCTCCGCGCCGCCGCCGCTTAACAACCGCGCTGAAACCCGCTTGATTTGCTCCGTATTCTCTACCCTGAAACCGTTACGCTTCGCGAACAGGTCAACCGCGCTGACTCCGTTAATGTCGGTAGCCGTAGTTATTACGGGAATTGAGCCTAACTGCTCCGCAAGCCTTGCGGCAAGTTCATTCGCGCCGCCTAAATGCCCCGATAATAACGAAATTACGAACGTACCAAGCTCGTCAATGACGATTACGGCGGGGTCGGTTGATTTGCTCCGAATGCGCGGAGCAATCGCTCTAACCGCGATTCCGCACGAGCCTATAAAGACCAACGCGTCCGAGGTTTTGAAACTCGCTTCCGTCCACTCCGACAATCCGCCGTCCTTACAACGCGTAAGCGGCACGTTAAGCCGCTCACCAAGCGCCATACCGCGCTCACTAAACGCAATCGCCGCTATTTTCACGTTTCCGTACCTTTACGGAACGCGGTCGTGAACGCAGGGTCGTACAGTTTCGACAGCTCGTAATCGCCGCCCAAAAATCCGCCCACGGTTATCAGCGCGTGATTACCTATACCGTTTTCCACCGCCGAGCTATGTAGCGTACCAACGGTACAACGCACGATTTTTTGGTCGCTCCACGTAGCCTTATAGACAATCGCGGCGGGAGTGTCCGCGCCGTAACCTCCGCCGATAAGCTCCGACTGTAAAGCCTCGGTCATTCCCGCGCTTAGGAAGATTACCATAGTCGCGCCGTGAGCCGCGAAGGAGCGTACGCTCTCGCGCTCCGGAACCGAAGTTCGCCCCGCCATTCTGGTAATAACCACGCTTTGACTGACATTCGGCAACGTGTATTCCGCTTTTAGCGCCGCCGCCGCGCCGCTGAACGCGCTTACGCCCGGACATACTTCATAATTGATTCCAAGTTCCGTAAGCCTGTCCATTTGCTCGCGTATCGCTCCGTACAGCGACGGGTCGCCCGTATGTAACCTCGCGACAATACCGCCGGAGCTTACTATCGCCGCGATAACCTCGTCAAGCGTCATCTCCGCGCTGTTGAAGATTCGGCAATCCGGTTTAGCGTACGCAAGTAACTCCGCGCTGACAAGCGAACCCGCGTAAATTATCGTATCGGCTTGTCTTAGCAATTCCGCGCCACGCACTGTGATTAAGTCGGCCGCGCCGGGTCCGGCTCCTATAAAAAAAACCATATTTAGCGATTCCTCCATATTTCGGTAAGCTCCGCGGCGTTATCGCTTTGCGCGAGTACCACATTACCGACGTTTGTGAAACAAATATACCCGACATTGACCTCAACGGGAACACGTCGGCGAAGATTAGCGTATGCGCGGTCGCCCAGTATCTTCATCGCGGGTTCAAGCAATCCCGACTCGCGAAGTACGTCTACCGCCGCGTCGGACATTACGCACTCCATAATTCGGCGCAAAACCTCAATGTCAGCTCCGGCTTCAAGCGCGCACGCCGTAAGCGTTTCCATTCGCCCGTCGCCGTAGCTATAGTGAGTGTTAAACGCTCCGATTCCGAGCTTAACCAATTTGCCGATGTGACTGACAAGCAGTATGTTCTTGAACCCGTACTCCGCCGCGAAATCCAGAGTTTCGCCTATAAAGTCGGCGCAGCGTATGTGGTCGTCAAGCGGGAGTTTCAGCGTGTCGCGGGTAAAAGTTTCACCGTAGTTGCCGGGTGTGATTAGCATATTTACCGAACCCGCCGCCGAAAGTTGAGAAACCTCCAAACGAATACTGTCCGCCAGAGCCTTTATACTCATAGGCTCGACAATTCCGGTCGTACCGAGTATCGAAATACCGCCCTCTATACCCAAACGCGGATTAAACGTCCTTGCCGCAAGCTCCGCGCCGTCCGGCACGGAAACAATAACCTCAATACCGCCGGAGTACCCGTACTCAGCGCATACGGCGCTAACCGCCTCTGTAATCATTCGCCTCGGCGTGGAGTTAATCGCCGCCGCTCCGGGCGGCTGGTCAAGCCCCGGCTTTGTAACGCGTCCGACGCCCTCGCCGCCGTCAATGGTAATACCATTTGGGATTTTCCGAACGGTGGCGTAAACCAACGCTCCGTTAGTCACGTCCGGGTCGTCTCCGCTGTCCTTACGAACGGCGCAGCTTACCGAGTTCTCTCGCGCCGCAGTATCCGCGATGTCGAGCGTGAGCTTAACGCCTTTGGGCGTGTCAAGCTCCACGCTGCCGCCATATCCGTCCTCGGAGCGGGGCGCGAGTAATATACCGACAGCGGCTTTAGCCGCCGCCGCCGCGCAGCTTCCGGTCGTATAGCCGCGCCTAAGCAGTTTGCCTTTTACATTTCTATACACAAAAATACACCTCGAAGCGTAAACTCCGAGGTGACGATTTCCAATCAAAGCGCGTAGCCAAGACCTACTCATCTCCTTCGGTGTCCGCAAAGGATTTGACATTATGGTAGCCCGGCTTTAACGGTGACGTACTCGCGAGGGACTTTCACCCTGCTTCCCCAATTCAGTTTACTCAATATTAGCATAATAAAGCCCAATTGTCAACAATTTTTTTGCTCAAACACACCGCAACTACTATCTCTTTATCTTCTGTAATAGCATTGTCTGCGATAAACGTACTTTGCGTGGGAATGGCTTATCCATTGTCTCTCATCATTCTTATATATTTCCGCATTCCATCTTCCTCCGATTGCCGATAAGTAAGGTCGAAATAATCCGCCACGTCAACCGCCAAATCGTGGAATAAATCGCAGGCTGCATCAATCGCCGCCCAAAAATCCGCGTATGTACCTCCGGAATAGGTTCTTTCATACATTTCAAACAATTCCATAGGTAGATATTTTTTGAAATATTTGCCCCACATACCGGATGTTAGAGAAAAATCATTATTGATTCCAATATACCATTCGGTCATTTTTTCAAGCTCTATATGTACAATTTCGGTATACATCCGCATTGCGTATGGCAACTGATCTCTTATAATGCCTTTAGCGACATTGTTCAAGCACCACCAAAACTCATTACAACAACCGTAATATTTTTCTTTTGAGGGAGGCTTGACCCAATATCCGCTGTCATTAGACGGAGGAATCTTCGGGAAGATTCCGTCTTTGTCCAAAAGCGGAACAGTCAATGTGTCCTCAAGAAAATTTTTAGTGGTTTCTTCTTTGATTTCTATGCCCAAGTCAATACGCGTACCGTCTTTGAACAACATCAGCCAGGCGTAACGTCGGGCAAAATCATGCTCTATGCCCCAACCCAAATCATTGGAATCCGGTTCTTGCACGATTAAAGGTTCGCCAAATTTTAGAGGCAATTCTTTGTCTTGAATAAACGACTCTGTTTCAGTAACCGTATATACAACATCATAATCGCGGTAGGCATCCTTTTTTACATTCGGGTTCGCACGAGAGCCGTTCATATAGACTGCGCGAATCCGTTCGTCCGCTTTTGCCACGCCAAGAATCAAATCCATCATTTCCTGTTCTGTCCGCATATATCGCGCCTCCTTTTAATAATGCTCTCAGCAAATCTGTTATAGTACCAACATCGCGTCCCTTATGCTCTCGGGACGCCAGATTTTGCGAAACTAAATCTGGTTTCCCGTAAGTCTCCGTCCACCAACCATTAAAAAGCAAGTCATACGGCTCCCAATCAATGCGGGGGCTGTCTGTGTCTATTCCGAGAGATGTAGCGACTATAAACTCAGCCAGAACACCGCGCAGTGTATTGTTAAGCAAATCCGACGATTGCCACCTCCAAAAGTCATTGAGCAAAAATCCGGTAGGCGATTCGTCAAAGCTAAAATGTTCATCTCCGGTTTTTGGATTATGAAACATTTGTTTTCCCCCCTTGCGCGTAGATTATATCACAATACTACTAAGATTGCCAGACGTCTTACGCAAATGATAATTTCAAAAATAATTATTATCATCTGCGTAACACCCCTTGACAATTACGCGACAGTAAGTTAGAATGTAATTAGAGTAAAAATATGAACACGACAGAAAGCGAGGGGACAAAATGAAGTCCGAGAAACTGCAATCCGCGATGACTGCGTTCGGGCAGATAGACGCTCTGCTGGAGATGATAATAGCTCACCTCTTGAACGCTCCGATTAACACGCACGACCGGGCGTGGTTCGAGAAAATGGAGAACGCTATTTATCTCTTAGAGGAAACCTACAAGGCAAAGAAAGCAAACCTTGTATCTGCTCTGGAAGGAGGTGAAGACAGTGAATGAAACCAACTTCGTCTATAACGAGTACGACAATACGATGGTGTTTACGGTAGACTCGAAGCGTCACGTCAGAGTTGCTTATGATGACGGGCGGGTATGGTACGCGATGTGCGACATTGCTAAGTTATATCAGTACCGCGCACCCTCAAAGGTAGTGTCCTATCTGCAAGGTGAGATAAGGTTACTTAGAGTTCCGCACACAAGCCAAAACGTGAGAGGCTGGACAAATTGCAAATGCGTCACGAAAGATACGGTAATAGAGTTTGTTGAATCCATACGAACAGAACCGGAACTAAACAAGTGGCTTCTTCGTGAAGTGATTCCAAAAGCGGAGCAAAAGTTCGGGATAACACAAGTTCCGAAAGCAGAGCGGGAAACGACAGTTATTAAGGTCAACGACGAGCAGAACACAGCGAAAGTCACAAAGCAAGTTTCCTTACTGCTTGATATGCTAGACCAATTCATCATATCGGCAGTATCGCTCAGGCAAGAAATCCAACGGAAAACTTGAAAACTACAACGGCGACGGTTTTTATAACTGTCGCCGTTAGAGTAATCTGTTGATTATGTCTTGATTGTAAACAAATAAGTAGACAGGAAAAAAACTTTGAAAAAAGCGAAAAAACACTTGACAATTACACGCCAGTAATGTAGAATGATGATAGTGAAATTAAATTACACGGCAGAAAGCCGCGAGCGCGATGAGCGCGAGGTCAGATGACCGGAAGGAGTACGTTATGACGAAATGGCAAGAGCAAGAAGTTAGAAGAATCCGCAAGTATATCGAGGACCGAGATTTGTACAACAGCCCGAAATACGAGTTCAAAGAGTACAAAGTCACAGAAACCGATTACGGCACGGTGATTCTTTACTCAGTAACCGGACTGGTTGGAGACGAGGGTACGATGGCGGCGGTTCTGGCTAGAACAACGAGGCATATCTTCATCGGTCCCAAAGGTGGTCTTAGGTGCTTCGCAAGAGGAAAGAACGGTAAAAGCAAGATACTGACCGGTTGGAGCGATGTAATGATTTTTGGTTACGACCATTAACGAATTGGAGGGTAAAAAAATGACAATCATCAAGGAAGCGGGGTACGAAACGCTGACGTGGCGTGAACACGAATTCACTTGGGAAGACGATAGCACGGCGGGATATGCGTTCGAGGTAGACGAGTCGGGAGAAATACTTAACGGTACGAAGAATCCGGCGTATGAAAATTTCCAACTTTGCGTATCAGGGCAGATGACATCGCAGAATGGAGCGAAGCTGATAGATAACGGCATCGTAATCCGCGAGTCGCGAGTCAGAAACAACGCGGTAGGTGTATGCCGGTGCGGAGAACACGTTGAACTGCACGACCAGTATATGGGCGCGTGTGAATGTCCTAAATGCGGACAGTGGTACAACCTAATCGGCGATGAATTGGTTCCGCCGGAGTATTGGGAAGAAGACAACGGCGATTACGCTGATTTGTATTAGAGGAGGGCAATGCGATGAACGAATATTATTTGGATTTGCACATTAGGGAAAAGGCAACAAAGGATAGCGAACCGACAGAGGTTTGTCTGCGAAATTCTATTTTCAATGCGTTACAAGGGTTACGAGGTGCTATGACTGCATACCAAGAGCGGTACGGCAAACAGCAAGTCACCGACTACGACATTATCACCGTTGCAAAATGTGTAGCGGAAAAAGTTGAAGATACTTTCGTCAACCCATTTCCGCCGAAACCAAAGAAAGTGAGGAAATCGAAATGAACATTTACGAAATGCACGGTTACGAAAGCCGACAGGACTATCTCGAACAGTTAGCCGAAGAGAATGGTGCGAATCTCGAAACGGTTCTCGCTCTGGCAGATATTCTGGGAGAAGACGAAGACTTCGACGGATTAGCGTCGAGCGTTGAGGATTGGAATTGGGACATATCCGAATAGCCGAAACGGGCGAAAGCCCGTCACCGAGAATAGCCCCACTCGGTCTGATGATGGCAGGGCAGATTTACAAGGAGGATTAGTTGTTATGACAATCACAAGGAACAGCGAACACATCAAAGTTGCAGAGCATACCGGGAAATGGTACTGCATAGACGAGTACGAAACAGGCGGACAACGCTTCTTTCTGCTCGAACACGAAACCTACGGAGATGAAACCGAACACATCGTTGTTGACGAAACCGGGTTCAAAATATTCGGTGAGATGTACGATGGTGATTGGACGGAGGAGGTTGATGACTGGCTTATCAACGGCGATGAGGAGGGAACGATTATGAAAGATGTAGAAATCAAGGCAAACGCAAGAGCGTTACAGCCGGAGCTGGAATTGATTGTTGCGAGCGCAAACGCGGGAAAAATGAGTTTGTCCCAGTTGTGCGGAAAACTAGGAGGTCACAACCTCGACGAAAGACTTTTCGATTTCAACTATAAGTGCATTTGCGCGACGGTTGTAATTGACGACGAAACAGGAGATATGCGTCTATCAGAGGGCTATGAAGTATATGACGAAGACGGTTGCCATATCGCTGACGAAGAATGGGAGGAGGAAGCGCAATGAAAATCAAACAAAGACTTGACACGGGGCTGTTTTTCATAGTCAAGGAAAATGGCGAGCTTATGAAAAACGCAAGAGGAATTATCTATTTCGCGGACATACGCGACGCGGAGAAAATGGTACAGCATACCAAACGACACAACACCGCATTTGAGGGAATTGAGGGGCAGGACTACATTGCGATTCCTGTTTACAGCGAATCCGCTCCCTATGAAAAAATCGGCGAACGCCGCGAGTATGTTTGAAAGGAGTGACCGATATGTTAGACCCGAAAAATCTGAAACCCGGCGAGGAGCAGTACGAGGAATTTGAGAACGGTCCGAGTTGCCGACGCAAGACCTACGTTCAATACGATTACCGCGATATGCACGGAGAGCTGTTTTCTTGCGTAAAGCCGACCCTCGGCATTTGCCGGGCGGCTAAGGAAACGTGGCTAAGTGCTAGAATGTTAAAAGGAGAAAAAGTATGAGTGAAAAGTCAAGGATTTACAATAGGCTTTCTCGTGTGTTGACTGATTATGAGAGCCATATAGCAAACGAAAGTGAGTTGTACGATATGCTCGTGGAAATTCAGAGAAGATGGGAAGACACCATAACTGCTGAAACAGACGCCGAACGGCAAGCGGAGCGGTTCGATTGGTTCGCGGAGCTGATTGACATTAACCTTGAGCGAGTCCATTCTATACACGTTCGGGGAAAAGACGCTAACGAGGCGCGAGCGACAGCAAAAGCCTACCGGAGACCGCAATACCCGAAAACGATAGACAAATTCGGAATCAAAGTCGAAAGGAGGGAATTAACTAAGTGAGCGGAATATTTATAGACGGACGATTTCACGAGAATACAGGGTTGTATTGCCGGAGATGCGGTACTCCGGTTTGGACGTCCGAGCATCACGATTACAGCTACCAATGCCTTGTTTGCGACGAAGATATGTATAGTTTTGAGGTCGAGGCGCGTGAACCGGAGAAGCCGATGAAAGTCATTGCGGCTAGACTATCGCGGGAAATATCTCCCAATAGCCAACTCGAATACGTTCTGAATAAAGACGGAGACGAAATTGTATTCGAGAGCGAAGAAGTTGCGAAGCAGTTTTTGACATTACACGGTTCCGATGATAACGATATGAAGATGTTTTACTACATTGAGTTTGAGAATGAGCCGAACAACCACGATGTAATGAACGTGAACGAGTTCAAGGAAAAGTTTTACTTGAGATACTCGGTATACTCGAAAATGCTTGACGAACTGCTGGAAAATGTCATAGACAGAGCCGAAGACTTCGCTGATTGCGATGACAGATTTGATTTTCTCGACAGTATGATGCCGAGCGAAATACTGCGTAGGTGGTTGATTCAACTGGCATGTGGAATAGGAGAATAGGAGGGTGTGGTATGAAGACTTACGTTATTCGCTACTGGACAGGAGGCGCGACAATTCGATATGTGAGATACAAAGCTCGCACAAGTGAAGAGGCGGCGGCAAAGTTTCACAGATACCGCGTCGGTGATATTTTGGGAATAGACGAGGAGGAATAGCTATGCCGTACAAGAGCGAAAGCATACCGCTCAACGAAAAGCAGGACAGGAGGCGTAAACTCACGCAAGAGCAAAAGGACGAAATAGCTACCCTCTATGCTACTGGGTTTCA
>JAISKY010000106.1 GCA_031260745.1 Oscillospiraceae bacterium | reverse complement strand
GTCGGGAATTACCCGCAGTCTGCGGTTGACGCGCTCGGCGCGGCTATAGCGGCGGCGCAGTCGGTCGCGGACAAATCGGACTCGACGCAGGAACAAGTCGATGCGGCTGTTACCGCTCTGCAATCGGCGACATCGGCGTTCGCGGCGGCGGAGATACTGGTTCCGCCTCCATCTGACGAAACCGTTGACGTGAAAGTAACTGTAAAATGGGGCGCCGGAACTATGCCACAACCCGTAACCATCGAGTTGTGGGCAAGAACCGCCGGAACTCCCGCGACTGACGTGAGAATGAGTTCGTGGAGCCTGAACGCCAATAACGGATGGACTCATACATTTAATAATCTTCAAAGAACCGACGCCGGAAATTTGATTACGTACTACGTTAAAGAAACCGGCGAGTCCGGTGGGATAATTGTGCTGAACCGGGCGAATTACAGCGTGTCGTATTCTCAGGACAGTCAGGGTAACTGGACGGTCACGAATTCCTGGATTCCGGACCCTCCTCCGACCGGAGAAAATACGCTCGGAGTAGTGCGTTCCGATGAAAGCAGCACGCAAAAGGGCGTGTTCAACGTAGTCGCGAACTTCCCGCTGACGAACGTGAACCTCGTAGAGGCTACGGTTAACTTCGACGCATCGCAGTACGACGTGAGCGCGGTCAGCGCGGTCGGCAACGCGACGGTCGATAAGGTTGATGTCGTGAATAATCAGGGCATAATCCTAATCGGGGTCGCTAATGAGGCAACGCTCGGACACAACTCAGCGCAAGTTCTCGCGACAATCTCGCTCACGCCTAAATCAGGGCTAGAGCCGGAGAAAGCGTATGTCGAGCTTTCAAATTACATCGCGTACTCAATCGGCGAAGAGGTGGCGCTTACCGCGAATCCCGCGAACGCGGAATCAGCGTTTACCTATGTCACTATTCCGACGCTTGACGTTAACGGCGACGGCGCGATTACCGCGGCCGATTTGTCGCTGGTACTATATTATTTCGGAGCAACCGAATTTCCCGCGGGAATTAACGCGGACGTTAACAGCGACGGAATCGTCGATATGATAGACGTTACGCTGCTCGTAAACGCGCTTTACGCGTAGCTCTCGTATTTCTGACGTGACAGGCTTCACTTGTCACGTCAGACCCGACGCAAAAAGAGAAAGGAACCTCCAAAATGAAGAAAAAACTTGTTTCGGTTATGAGCGTCCTCGCGCTTGCGATACCGTTTTTTGCGATTACCGCGTTCGCGGCTCCGTCCACCGAGGTTACGTTTGGCGTGTCCGAGGCAATCGCCGACGGCAATGACATAATCGTTACTGTAGATATTGCGGTTACGTCGCCCACGGAACCGTACGCCTCGTTGGATTTTAATCTCGTCAGCAGTGATTACGAACATCTTGCGATACTCGACCTTGACGACGACGAGGAAGTCACGGAGCTTGACATCGCGTTCGCTCCGGACTACGGTCAAGCGTATCATAGCGGACGCTTCGACGATGAAACGAGCGGTTATCGCTACCTGATTGGTATTTATTCGCAGTCGAGCGGAAACCAAATAACCGAAGCGACGGAGGTTTGCTCCGTTCGGTTGCGTTACAGCGGCGATATAACTCAAACTTTGCTGATTCGAGATATGAAGTTGGTATACATCGATGACGTAGGCGGCGTTGCGTCGGCTCCTATTAATTCGGATTCCGCGATTCTGACGATTGACAGCAACGTATTGCGGGAGCTTACAAACGACCCGATACCGCTTGGCTCGGAACCTGTAAGTAACGAGTTAGCGTCAACAAGCGGTATTCCGTTCGCGGTGTGGATTGCTGTCGGTGTACTCGTTGTGTTAGCCAGCACAACGGTTGTATTCGTTTTCAGGAAAAAGAAAAACGCATAGAGGCTGTTTCATCATTATACATCATATTAAATTGAATTTAGTTAATGCCGTATGGGGGACAATCTACACGTTGTAGATAAATTTAGGGCAAGCACGGCGCGGTGCGCGCACCTACGCGATTTTAACAAATCGCGTAGCTTGTCGGGGCAAGCCCCGAACCCCTCGGACGGACGCTAAGCGTCCGTCCGTTTGAAGCCGCCGTTGGCGTCTGCTAAGGCGGCTAACGCCGCCTGTTACCTGCGGGGAGGTTTGCGCGCGTCAGCGTTCGACTCCGTAGCCGCGAGAGGTTACGCGCCGCTTGTCAAGGTCAAGCATTTTGTAAGCGTTGGACTTCGCGTTGCAGAGGTCGGTGAAAGATTTCTTTTTCTGCTTGTACTCGGAGTAGAGCGAACGCTTTTCCTGTTCGAGTTCCGCCCATTGTTCCTTGAGTTGATTTATGCTCGGCAGTTTGCCTTTATAGTTTTGCTTGTTGAAAAACTTCTTCGCGGCGCGGTGACGGTCAATGTTGTCGCGGTTGACCTCGTAATACTTCTGTTTTTCACGCGGATTTTTTATTGCGTTATATTTTTCATAGACCGTCCGTGTCTTACTGTAAGTTCCGATATACGCCTGCAAATCGTTAATGCGTTTTTGCTCCGCTTCAATCGTTTTGATTTTGTCGTTGACCGACATCATCTCGCCGCAAGCGTCCTTGCATTTTAGTTCGAGTTCCTCATACGAATCAATCTTCTGCTCCTGAATATAAATCAGAGTTTTCGCCGAGCGTTTGAGGTTTTCAAGAGTCGCCCAATGCTCGTAGCCGGGGCCATAACCCTGTTGCAGTTTCGCTTGAATGTCAATCAGCAACTGCGGGACTTTCGCGGGAGCAATCGCTCTCGGTTTAGGCGTGAAACTTTTCTCGCCGAAAATTCGCGCCTTGATAGAAAACTCGTCGTAACCGTCAGGCAAAGATTGCAGACGGACGAACGATTTACCCTCCGGTAGTTTGAACGCGATATGCGCTCCGCGCTTAATTTCAAAACCGAGAGTTTTTATCTCCGCGAGAAACTCGTCCCACGTCTTACAGCGAGTGACAACACTGTCGATTGCGAATTGCAATTGCTCTCGAACGCCGAGCGGTTTATTAGCTCCGAGCCACTTGTTGTAACTCATACCGCGCTGCGGATTTTCTACTATCGACAATCCGTTTTCTGCACAGAGATGGTCGCTGATTTTTGCCAGTACGCGGTCACTCCGTTTGAAATCTCTGAACTTCCTCGTGCCGTCAATCGTAACAGCGCTGAAAATGCAATG
>JAISKY010000087.1 GCA_031260745.1 Oscillospiraceae bacterium | reverse complement strand
ACGGAGATGAAGATGGACAACTACGCCGACATTTTCCTCGGCGTTTCCGCTCCGGAGTTCCCGACGCTCGCGCGGTTTGCCGCGCCCGATACGTGGGTCACGAAAGAATTGCCGCCCGTACTGCTTCAGCACGGAATCGCGGACGAGATTGTGCCGGTTGAGTGTTCGCGCAAACTCGCAAAGCGTATCGCTGAAGTTTGCGGAGCGGACCGCGTAGTATTCGAGGAATTTGAGGGCTACACCCACGGAGATATGCGGTTCAATTCTCCGGAGAACATCGCGCGCGTGATAAAGTGGGTAAAGGAAGCGCTGAAATAGCCGGATTTACCGACCGATAGCCCTTGCGAATTAGCGGTTACGCAACAAAAAATTAATATTTTGTTCAAAAACGCTTGACATTCGGAAATTTTTAGTGTATACTTACGATTATTCTTATTATCTTGGGAGGGATAAACATCTTGAAACGAGCATTAGTATTTTTACTCGCGCTGTCAATGGTGTTAGGGCTGTTCGCGGCCTGTACTCCGACAGAGCAAACCTCGCCGACACAGACGGCGGCGCCGACGGCGTCAACCGCGCCGGCAAGTACCTCCGCGCCCGGCGCTACCGAAGCGCCTGACGACGACAACGCAATCTCCTATGACCCGGGCGACATCGAGCCGCCGGAAATGCCTTACGACACCGATGATTTGGCGGTTAACCCCGACGGTACGCTGAGGTACGAAATTGACGAACTCAGTTTGCCGGTAGACTGGTACGATTACACTCTGCCGCTTACCACTAGCAACGAAACGCTTGACTATTGGGCGCCGAACTTCGTTATTCAACTCGTGTCCGCCGAGGGCGCGGCTACGATGCCGTATCAGTCGATGCTTCGCGACACAACCGGAGTTAACATCAACTATGAATACTTCGGCTATATGGACGCTCAAACGTCGTATCAGACGATGATTGCGTCCGACGACTTAGCGGACATAATCGGTTGGGGCGTTACATACTGGATTGCCACGGGCATAGAGAGCAATATGATTGACGAAGGTTTCTACGCGAACATCGCGGACTACCGCGCGTACGCTCCGAACTTCTTCTATCAGGTTAACCGCTATGACCGCGACCCGGAACTTATCAGCGCGATTTGGCTTAACGACGAAATGGTCACTAATATGGGACCGTACCGCGAAGTTTCGACCCCTCAGGACGCGGCTATGACGATTCGCGGCGACTGGGTTGATACGCTCGACCAAAAGGGATTGCTCCCTGCGGGCGTGCATAAGTCCGAGGACATTCGTACGTACGAACAGCTTGAGGCGGTTATGGGACTGTTCCAATCCGAAACAATCAAAGACGAACAAGGTTTCCCGCTATTGTTTATGGGCAGCGGCGAACCGTGGCCTACCGCGATTTTCGGCGGTATGGACACCGCGATGTACCTGTCCGCGCCTATGACGAAAGTCATAAACGGCAAAGTCACGTTCACAATGTTGGAGGACGTTGACTTTGAGGCGGCGACGGTTATGGTTGACTGGCTCGACAAGGGTTATATCGGTTCGGAATGGGCTAGTTACGCCGTTTCGACCGACGTGTACCCGATACTGTTTAATGAAGGTATCGGCATCTACTACAGCGACGCGAGCGGTATCTCGACAATTGAGCAAAGCTGCCAGATTGTCAACCCGAACGCGCGTTGGGAAGCGTTGCGTACGCCCGCGCGTACTGAAAATTACGACTTCAAGTATCAGCGTTCCGCGAAACCCTACGTTTACAATCAATTCGGTTCCGGTTGGAGTTTCAACGCTAAGGGTAAGAACGTACCGCTAGCAATCAGCTACTCGGACTGGTTCTACTCTGACGACGGCGCGTTCATCGGTTCGTGGGGCGTCGAGGGTCTTACGTATGAATACGACGCGAACGGAACTCCGCAGCGTACCGAGTTCGTTATGAATCAGGAATCGGGCTTCTCGCTTGGAATGTTCCTATGGGTGTATACGCAGTTCTGGTTCGCGGAGCCTACCCGTTACTACGCCGCGTCATTGTACGCTTATCCGGGCGGCGACCGCTACTTCCATAATATGGAGATTTGGGCGGAGGAATATCACGCGTACCGATTCGGCGTTGACTACGACTGGCCGAGTTCCACCGCTAAACCGAATAAAGACCAACAGGACGAAGTAGATACGTATCTGCTTGACGCAAACACGTGGTTTGCCGAAAATGTTATGCTGTTCTTCGACGGCTCTAAAGAACTGACTAAGCCGAATTGGGACGCGTACGTAAGCGGACTAAAAGAAATAGGATATGAGCGTTATACTCTGGTTATGCAGAATGTGTACGACGCCTATGCCGCGAACCGCTAACCGACAATAAGCAAAACAAAAAAGCTAAGGCACGTAAAATGTGCCTTAGCTTTTTTATTGCCTGATAAAGCTGGAGGGGCGAATTAAATTCGTCCCTCCAGCTAAATATTATTTTACCTCTTTGGGCGTAAACACGTGGTTGCGAATAACCGCTCCGTCCTTCTCCGTTATACCAGGTACGGATTCGGGTCCGTAAAAAAATGGTCGTCTACATCTCCCGGTTTACCGTAAGCGCCAATCATTACGAAGATTTCGCCTTCTTTCGGCGAAGTCGCGAGCGTAGCTTCGTCCGGAGCCTTGCCGTCCGTCTGTATAGCTCCGGGGCTGAACGTACTTGTGCCGTAGCCGCGTCCGATGTCGTACATTCTGTTATAGTTGTCCAGGAAACACAGAGTATCGGAACGGAATCCGACTTTATCACCGACATAGCGTTCCATATTTTGCTCCGTCAAGCTGATAAGGTACATACCTTCTTTAATCTTGATATAGTACGAAGGCTCGTCCGAACCCGGAAGGTCTTTCAGCAAACTGTTCAGTTGGTCGTTCTGAGCCGCGCCCTGGTCCGACTTAACCGCGTCGCGAGGATATGTAATGCGATACCAGTTTGTGTTGTAGTACACGTGAACGGTGGAAAGCTCGCAACCGTACGTCCACTGAACGCAAGTACCGATTACATCATCGCTGAAACCGTGGCGCTTCGTGCCAATTGTTTTGCCGGCTTCGCGGATTGCTCCGAATGTGAAGTGACTTTCAATCAGGTACGGCCAGTATTGGTTTTCGCCTTTAGCGCAACGTAGGAACGTAACAAGCCCTTGCTCCTTGTCGATAACCCACGTGTGGTTCTCTTTGGAAGGCGCGTCGGGGTCTGCGGGGTCTTTCACGCACCAACTTACAAGGTAAGTGTAATCGTCGCCTTTAAGGCATTTGTACTCGTCAACTTTGGGCGCGCCGCCCTTGATTGACCACTCCACCTTTTTCTCGTCGAGGAAATTCAGAGTGTAATCGCCGCCGTTTTCGCCGTAGTCCATTTTCAGGTCGAACTTTTTGCCCGCAAGCTCAAAGCTCAACGGAGGACAATACTGTCCGATTGATAACGCGCCCGCTTTCGGCGCGTATTCCTTAGCTAGATTCGCCATTCTTAGTTCTCCTTATAAAATATTATTTGGTTATAATATATAATATTTTGAGCCGAATGTCAAGCACATTTTGTAAAAAAATTAAATTTCAGCGAAATTACTTACCCGTCCGTTGGTGAATATACCTGAACCGCGTTTTCCGCCTTACCGAACCTTGCGATTATCGCGCCGCGGCAAGTGTAAAATTATGTCTTGACAAGTACAGCGAATTTTGGTATAATAATTAAAAAATTCTAGTTGCGCTGTTATGTGCCGCGTTAGAGCAAATCGCTCTGTAAATTTACGGAATAAACACATAGGAGGACGGGCATAGATATGGAGAGTTTGAAAAAATCAATACTGGCGGTGGACGACACTCCGGCAAGTTTGAAAATTATCCACGGCGCGCTTAGCGGGGAGTTTTCCTTACATCTCGCCAAATCCGGAGGGATGGCAATGTCAACTTTGGAAAACACGACGGTTGACCTGATTTTGCTGGACATTGAGATGCCCGGAATTTCAGGGTTTGACATCATTGACCTATTGAAAAAGAAGCCGAACCTGAAAGATATTCCCGTTATTTTCGTGACCTCCCACGCTACGTCGGATTTCGTCGTTGAAGCCGCTAAACGCGGCGCGAAAGATTATCTCGCGAAGCCTTATACGCCTGACTTGCTTAGGGATAAGGTACATAAAGCGCTTGAGACCGAAGCTTCGGCGGCGCGGGGGAGTATGTGATATGACGCAATCGTTTGACGGCTCGTACGCTTATGACGAAGCGAACATTAATTCGCTTATGCGGCATAAAAAGTATTTGAATCTGTTGTTGGAAAACTGCCCCGATGTTATTCTGATGTTAGACCGGGACGGAAGCGTCGCGTTTTGTTCCTCTGTGCTGTTGAAACTTGCCGGCATAGAGGATTTCTCTTTAATCAGCGGACACCCGCTTCGCGAGCTGTACCGAATACTGGGCGACGAGGACTTCGCCGAGCAAGGCGAAGCCAGGTTCCAACACATCAGGGAGAGCCTCCTGCCCATTTCCACGCGTATTCAAATCAAATTTCCGGCTCACGGCAGTCCGCGTCTGTATCAGGTGCAGACAGTTCCGATGCTTGACGAGGACGGTAGTCTTGACGGCGTTTTAGCTATGTACCACGACGCTACCGAATTGCGTAACGCCGAGGAGGAGGGTCGAACGCTCCTAATGCTGGACGCTACGCCGCTTGCATGCTCGCTTTTAGACAGCGACGGTATAATGGTCGATTGCAATCAGGAAACCGTCAGAATGTTCGGGTTTGCGGACAAGTCGGAGTACGCGGCGCGTATAGCCGATTTGTCGCCGGAATATCAGCCGGACGGTTTACTAAGCGATGACAGTTCGGAGGCTCACGAGCAAAACGCGTTGAAAACAGGTTATGAGCGTTTTGAATGGCTGCACCTGACGCTTACCGGCGAGGAATTACCGGTTGAGGTCACGCTTGTGCGTGTCCCGTGGAAAGACGGTTACGGACTTGCGGCATACGCCAGAGATTTGCGCGAAGCTAAAGAAACCGAGCGTAAAATCCGCGAAGCGGATAATCACGCCAGAGATTTGGAGATAGAAACCAGAAGCGCGTTAGCCGCCTCCGAAGCTAAAAGCCGTTTTCTTGCGTCTATGAGTCACGAAATCCGCACCCCGATGAACGCGATTATCGGTATGAGCGAGCTTATGCGTACCGATAACCTTGACGAGGTTCAACAGCGGTATTTCTACGATATTAGGACGATGTCGCAATCGCTACTGCACATCATAAACGACATTTTGGACTTCTCAAAAATTGAAGCCGGGAAAATGGATTTGATTCCCACGGACTACGATATATTCGCGCTTTATGAAAACGTTTGCGCTACCACTCGTCTTACTATGACGGAAAAATCTTTGGCGTTTCGGCATAGTATCACCGACAATCTCCCCAGAGCGTTGTACGGCGACCCTGTACGCGTACGCCAGGTTATCACAAATGTACTGAATAACGCCGTAAAATATACTCAGGACGGTTATGTAGATTTTATTATCTCTATGGCGGAAAAGAGCGGTCAAACTTACCTCTCCGTTTGTGTCAGGGACACGGGAATCGGTATCAGGAAAGAGGACTTCCCTAAACTGTTCGGAGCGTTTGAGCAGGTTGACAAGGAGAAAAACAGCGCTATCGTCGGCACTGGATTAGGGCTTTCCATAACGAAACAACTTGTGGATATGATGGGCGGCGAGATTGCGTTGGAAAGCGAATACGGCAAGGGGTCGGCGTTTACCATTTTACTGCCGTTGGTTGAGGGCGACGCCGCGAGAGTAGCTCAGTCTGATAATATGAAACGCACCGCGATGTTCTCCGACGCCAAGGTGTTGGTGGTAGATGATAACTCCGTCAACCTAAGCGTAGCTTTGGGCTTTTTGCTAAAACACGGTATAAACGCGGAAACCGCGGACAGCGGAGCGGACGCGATTGAAAAGGTGAAAGCTAATCAGTACGACCTACTGTTTATGGACCACATGATGCCGGGTATGGACGGTATTGAGACTACGAACGCAATCCGCGCCATAGACGGTGAAAAAAAACTACCAATCGTTATGCTGTCCGCTAACGCAATCGCGGGTATGGCGGAATTTTTCCTCGGAGCCGGTATGAATGATTTTCTGGCGAAACCAATTGACCCCATTGAATTGAACAGAGTTCTGGTTAAGTGGCTGCCGTCGGAGAAACTTCTGCCCGACGCCGAGGAGGTTAACGATACTCCGGACGCTAAGTACGAGGCGTGGCTGGATAGTTTGCTTTCCGACCTGGTTACAATTGAAGATTTAAGCGTGTCAACGGGTCTTACCAATACGGGCGGTAAGGACGTTTATACCGGTGTCCTGCGTCAATTTTGCAAAGGACTGGACGAGGACATCAGCGCCGTTAAATCCTTTATGCAGACCGGAAATTGGAAAGATTACACTATACGTTTGCACTCGCTAAAAAGCACGTTCGCGAATATCGGGAATCAATTTTTGTCCGAGTGGGCGTTGAGCCTTGAAACCGCTTCCGCGAACGGCGATACGGCAAAATGCCGGAGCGTAACGAACAATTTCTGCTTGGAGATGCAGAAATTTCGCGCTAAATTGCTGCACACCTCCGTAATGGACGAACCCGATTTCAGCGGTAAAACCTCGAAAAAAGAAATCGACGAAAAATCGCTTGTTGAAAAGCTAAATGCGTTGATAAAGGCGTGTCAGGCTTGCTACACGGACAGTATAGACGCGATTACGGAGGAATTGCGGCGCGTAACTTTCCGGGAGGATACAGACGTTCAACTGGCGGAATTAAGTGAATTGGCGGAGTCGTTCGACTATGATGAAATCATCGTCCGGTGTGAAACTCTGCTTGATGAACTCTCAATCATTAAACAACAAGGAGATATACGATGAACAATCTGAAAAGCAAAATCGACTACGGACAATGGGGACAGCAATTCACGCCGCCGTACTGCTACGAGTTGGCTGGTAAAACGCTGAAGCTAAAGTTTGAACTCTATGAAGCGTCCGCCGAATTTGTCAGCGATACGGAGCTTATCTGGAACGGCGAACGCCTACCGTACTGGTGCTTAAAGGCAACGAACCGCGTGTATCTGATTTGCTTTGGACTGCCGAGCAATCGGTGCGTAACGCTAATCGCCGACATTGAAACAAAACTTGTCACGCTTGACGAAACCGCGTTTGACGAAGTCGAAAAGCCATATAAAAGCGCGGTAGATTTTGGAACAATCGCGGTTGACGGCGAATCCGCGCCGACTGAACTCCACGCGTTTACGACCGAGCTAGCGGACAACAGATTTTTATGGATATTCTGCGAAACCTACTGGCACGTCGAAAGCTACACCGAAACCGAGTGTACGCATATATGCAACTACCCTGAATTTAACGGCGCGGGTCAGCCGTATCAGGCTGTTAAAATTACCGATACTCTGTATTGGGTGATAAATCAGGACGCTCACGAGTCGATTTGTATGCTCTACAATCTTGCCAATATGACGAGCGTCGGGCGAAGCGTAGTATACCAATCCGCAAAAACCCCGGTAGCTCAGGGCGCAATCGGAGCGTTCTCCGATACGATAGAACCTCCTGCGATTCCAACCGTCGTTCAGTTGACCGCGGCGTAATAACTTCATATTTTTTGAAGTTTTACTTGACAATCAGGCATAAATAGGTTATACTGTAATCAGTAATGATTATTATTAAAGGAGAATAAAAATGAAACTGAAAATCGAAAAATCGGTAGTGACGTTCAGCCCCGAAAATCAAGAGGAAACTAACTCGCTTGAACACCTCTGGAGATTGCTGATTGACTGCAACGGTCCGACGCTGAAACTATGTCCTATCGGCGAGTACGTACCCGTATTGGGCGAAACCGGCGCGATGTTCTACATAGAGGGACTGGAGCGCAGTAACGACCCGAAAATCCTTGAGTTCGCAAAGTCAATCGAGTACAACCCGACCGTCGTTGACGAGGACTGTACCGTGTATTGCAGTATCTGTAACAAGACGGTTGACCTTAAAAAGGGCGATACAATCCCGATGTGCTGCGGCAAGTTGATGGTTAATATCGACTATTAGCCGAATGTCCGAAAACAAACAAAATAACGGAGAGCCTGTTGCGAACTACAGGCTCTCCGCTTAATTATCAACGTCCGAATCGCAGGACATTCCACGACGCGGCATCCAGCGTTACGCTGATTGAGCCGCCTGACAGCGGAAGCGTTGTTTGACCGGGTTTGACGGTATCGGGTAACGCCACGGTGTTAACGGCGTTAAGGTCGCTGTGCGACATTTTGATGTGGGTACACCCGGAGTAACCTACCAAGTCGCCAAGCTCCAGCGTTAGGTTTTGCTTGTTGGTAATATCACGATTTACAATGAAAACGGTAAGTTCGCCCTGTTCGTCGTTTACTACCGCCGCGCTTTCGATTGACGGAACATCGGAGTATGATTTCGTGTTGAGCTTTTGGCACTCGACCGTCGGCAGCAGCGAGTAGCCGCGCCCGAACTTTGACGCGTGCAGAAACGGGTAGAATATGCTTTGGCGGCATATACCTCCGCCGGTCGCGGTCATAATCGGAGCGATTACGTTCACAAGTTGAGCTAAACAAGCGATTTTCACGCGGTCGCAATGCCGGATTAGCGTCATTATCGCAAGCCCCGCGACAAGCGCGTCCTCCATAGTGTAGACGTCCTCCAACAGCGGCGGCGCGAATCTCCACGGACGCTCTGCCATCGCCGCGTCGTCTCCGGCGTTGGAGTGATACCATACGTTCCACTCGTCGAAGCTGATGTTTATGGTTTTATCGCTTTGCTTTTTAGCTTTTATTTCGTCGCAAATTCCCGCGACTGTCGTTATGAACCTATCAAGTTCCACGGTTGACGCTAGAAAATCGCCGCCGTCCTCCGGCTTCTTGCTGAAATACTGGTGCAGTGATATGTAGTCAACGTAGTCGTAGGTGTGAGTCAGAGTTTCACCCTCCCAATCCGGGAACGTCGGCATACCGGGGCTTGAACTGCCGCAACTGACAAGCTCCAACGTCGGGTCGAACAGTTTCATAGCCTTAGCGGTTTCAGCCGCGAGCCGTCCGTACTCCGTCGCCGTCTTATGTCCGACTTGCCACGGTCCGTCCATCTCGTTGCCTAAGCACCACACGCGAATATCAAACGGAGCTTTCGCGCCGCGCGATACTCGCAAGTCGCTCAAATAAGAGCCGTTCGGCTGATTGCAGTATTCCAATAAATCCATAGCGGATTCAATGCCGCGAGTTCCCAGATTCACCGCCATCATCGGAGCGGTATTCGCTTTTTCGCACCACTTCGCAAACTCCCCGATTCCGATTGTGTTAGGCTCGGAGGTTCGCCACGCGAGGTCAAGCCGAGTCGGACGCTTTTCAACCGGGCCTACGCTGTCCTCCCAGCGGAATCCCGACACGAAGTTCCCGCCCGGATAACGCACCAACGGCACGTTTAATTCTCTGACCAGTTCAATTACGTCGGTACGGAAACCGTCGCCGTCCGCGGTCGCGTGAGTAGGCTCGTAAATCCCGCCGTAAATCGCTCTGCCCAAATGTTCTATAAATGAACCGTACAGCCTTGAATCCACCGCGCCGACATTGCGGCTTTTATCCAGTAAAATTTTTGCGTCCATTGTAACGTCACCTCAATGTAAATTAGTTTTGTCCGTAGTACGCTCCGGAGCCGTGCTTACGGAGATAATGCTTGTCCAGCAGTTCTTTGCTTATTGGAGCGGGAGCTAAACTCGGTTCGCCGGTTAGACAGTGCCACGCCATAAACGCGACTTCTTCAAGAACTACGGCGTTATGTACCGCGTCAGCCGGAGTTTCGCCCCACGCGAACGGCCCGTGACTGCTGACTAACACCGCCGGAACGCTCATAGGGTCAATATCGCGGAACGCTTCCGCTATTACTCTACCTGTTTCGGCTTCGTAATTTTCGGAGATTTCCTCCGTAGTCATTTCTCGCGTACACGGAATCTCGCCGTAGAAATAGTCCGCGTGGGTCGTACCTAACGGCGGAATACCGCGCCGCTCCTGAGCGAATATCGTCGCCCACCTGCTGTGAGTATGTACAATCCCGCCGATTTCGGGGAACTCGCGATACAAAGCCAAATGCGTCGGAGTATCTGACGACGGTTTGTAATTGCCCTCGACTTGAACGCCGTCCTCAAGCGATACTACGACCATATCGTCCGGCGTCAGCGAATCATAGGCGACGCCGCTCGGTTTGATAACGACAAGGTTACGCTCGCGGTCAACGCCGCTGACATTGCCCCAGGTAAACGTAACAAGCCCGTACTTGGGCAACATTAGATTCGATTCGCAAACAGCTTTTTTTAGTTGTTCCAACATAGTGAAATCCTCGTTTCTCAGCGGTTTAGTATTCGTAACAATTGGCTGACTTGTAATTCTTTCTCCAACGTAACCGGGTCGCTGTTATCCGTAATATGAACGAACTCAATATCGAAGATTCGCGCCCAGTCGCGCATAATCTCCGCGTCGCAGTCGTAACTTAACACGGTGTGGTGAGCGCCTCCCGCGAGAATCCAGCACTCCGCGCCGATTGCAAGGTTCGGACGAGGTTTCCACATAACCCTCGCCACCGGAAGATTAGGCATTGTCTGCGTCGGCTTAACGCACTCGATGTCCTGAACAATCAACCGCAAATGAGTACCCATATCAATCAGGCTGGCGACGATTGCAGCTCTGGCTTTGCCCTCGAAAACTAATCTGGCGGGCGGCTCGCGGCCGCCGATACCGAGCGGGTGAACCTCAATATTCGGTTTGCTGTCAGCGATAGACGGGCAAACTTCAAGCATATGCGCGCCTAACGAAATGCCGTTTTTCATATCGTAGGTGTAGTCCTCCATAAAAGAGGTTCCGCCGGGTTTGTCCTTAGTCATCGCTTTCATAACGGCAGTTAGCGCGGAGACTTTCCAGTCGCCCTCGCCGCCGTAGCCGAACCCCTGCGACATTAGGTTTTGCGTGGCAAGTCCCGGAAGCTGCCGCATACCGTACAAATTCTCAAACGTGTTTGTAAACGCGGAGCAATCCTGCTCGTCAAGCATTTTGCGAATCGCAATCTCCTCAATAGCCTGATAGCGGATTGTTTCTGTATCCGGTTCGGAGAATGTGTATTTCCTGCGGTATTCGGCTAATTTGGCGGCGATTTCGCTGTCGGTGACGCTGTCCATATACTCAACTAACTGTCCGACCGACCACGTATTCACTTGCCAGCCGAGTTTAATTTGAGATTCAACTTTATCGCCCTCGGTTACCGCGACTTCGCGCATATTATCGCCAAAACGCATAACTTTCAAGTTCCTGCTGAACGCCGCGCCTACGGAGGCGCGCATCCATTTCGCGATTCGCTCTAAAGTGCCGACGTCGAACCTGTAACCCGCGACGACCTTGCGGCGCAAGCCCATTCGAGCGCCGATGTAGCCGTGTTCGCGGTCGCCGTGAGCGCTTTGGTGCAGATTCATATAATCCATATCAATCGCTTCGTTTGGGATTTCCTCGTTGAATTGCGTGTGAAACTGCAACCACGGTTTTTGCAAAAGACTAAGCCCGTTTATCCACATTTTTGACGGTGAGAACGTATGGCAAAAGGTTATCACACCCGCGCAGTTATCATCAAAGTTCGCCGCCTTAATCAACGCCGTAACTCCGTTCGCGGTTTTAAGCGTATCTTTATACGCGACTTCCCACGGCAAAACTCCGCTTTTGTTCAAATCATCGGCGATGATATGGCTGTTACGCTCCACTTGATTCAGAGTTTCCTCGCCGTACAAATCCTGACTTCCCACCAAAAACCAAAACTGATATTTTTTAGTTGACATTGCCGAACCCTCCTAAGTTAGAGCGGCAAGAGCCGCTTTCTCAATCGCCAGTCCGTTGACGTAGCGTTCCAAATATCGCTCGAATGAAGCGGAATCCGCCGCATTAGGCTGAACGCAAGTCGATGTAGTGTTGGCGAATACCCGCCCGCTCAGGAATGCGTCAAGCGATTCGCCGTCAGATTTGTACGCCGTAAACGCCGCGAGCAACGCCGCGCCCCACGCTCCGCCCTCGCCCGCCGCGCGAGTTACCGCTACGGGAACATTCAGCGCGGACGCCATAAGCCGCTGACCGATGGTTTCCGTCTTAAAGAAGCCGCCGTGTCCGTTCATCTGCTTCAGCGTGACATTTTCCTGTTTAGCGAGTATATCCATTCCGATTCGCAAAGTCGCCATAGCCGAGAATATTAAGCTCCGCATAAAGTTACCCAAAGTAAAATTCCCGTCCGGTTTGCGAACGACTAGCGGACGTCCGCCGCTAAGTCCGGTTATAGGTTCGCCGGAGTAATAGTTGTACGACAGCAACCCGCCGCAGTCGGAATCCGCCTCCGCCGCAAGCCGGTATAGAGTGTCATACAAAACGGTTTTTTCTAACGGTTGTCCGGTAACTGTCAGCAGTTCGGAGAATACTTTTACCCACGCGTCAATATCCGAGGTGAACGTATTGCAATGTACCATCGCCACGGGTTTTCCGCTTGGGGTAGTTACCATATCTATCTCCGTATGAACGCTGGACAACGGTTTGTCCAGTACCGCCATAGCGAAAACCGACGTACCCGCCGATACGTTTCCGGTCAAAGGTTCGACGCTGTTTGTCGCGGTCATTCCCGTACCCGCGTCGCCCTCCGGCGGACAAAACGGGATTCCGGGATTTAACTTACCCGACAAATCCAGCATTGCCGCGCCTTTTTCGGTTAGTTTTCCCGAGTATTCTCCGGCGCGTAAAATACGCGGAAGTATCCTGTCAAGCGAAATATCCCGTCCGGCAATAAGTTCGGAAAACTTGTCCAGCAAATCGGCGCGGTATTGCTTTGTGTCGCTGTCTATGGGAAACATACCCGAAGCGTCGCCGACTCCGATTACGTTTTCTCCGGTTAGCCGCCAATGCACATAGCCCGCAAGCGTAGTACATACGGCAATATCCGAAACGTGAGGTTCATTGTTCAGAACAGCTTGGTACAAATGCGCTATACTCCAACGCTGAGGAATGTTGAAGTTAAAGCTCGCGCTCAAAGCCGCCGCCGCTTCCTCGGTGCAGGTATTACGCCACGTTCGGAACGGTACAAGCTGTTTGCCCTCGGAGTCGAACACAAGATACCCGTGCATCATCGCCGATACGCCGATAGCCGCGAGTTTCGTCAGCGGAACGCCGTAAGCGCGTTCCGCGTCGTCGCTCAACGCGCGGTAACACTCCCGCAGTCCGAGCCAAACGTCGTCCAAAGCGTACGTCCAAACTCCGTCCTCTAAGCGGTTCTCCCAGTCGTAACTGCCGGACGCGATTGGAGCAAAATCTTCGCCGATAAGCACCGCCTTGATTCGGGTAGAGCCGAGTTCAATGCCAAGAACCGCGGTTCCGTTAACGATAGAGTTAGCCGCGTCTGAATTCACAGTAGTTTCCTCCCCGGTATTTCCTCGTTTTTGTTCAGTATATACTAATCCGTCAAAACTGTCAACCGATTTTTCATCAATCGGCGGCTAGAATAAAGCGATTAACAATAAATCGTTTGTTTTTGCGGATTTGGCTTTACAATTAATTTGCGATGTGTTATAATATACGCAAATGGAAAAATTCAAGGAGGATTTACTTATGTTTCAATTTGCCCCTATGACCGACCGTATACGCAATATCCGCGAGAAGCGAGACGTATTCAGAAGCGGACGCAATATGACGCTGAATACCGAGCGTACCAAACTCTACACGGATTATTACAAAGCTCACGAGAACGAGTTGCCCGTACTAAAGCGTTCCGGCGCGCTCAAAAATTGGGCGGAGAACCGTCAGGCGAACGTGTTCGACGATGACATTTTCGTCGGAACTCCCGGACCGGACGAACGCTCGCTAAGCCCTTACGTGGAGTGGAACTGCCGCTGGATTCCGGGAGTAGTTGACGATACCGACGAGAATTTCAAAAAAGCGTGGCAGTCGTCCGATTCCGTATATATGAGCGACGAGCAACGCGAAGTTCTGCGCGAGGCTTACGACTTCTGGAAAGACCGTACTCTCTCAAAGATGGTGGAGGGCGCGTTGGGCGATGACTTTTGGGCGGCAGCCGGAAACGGATTCATTGTGGGCTCCGGCAAATATGACAAGCTCTACAATGGCGTTTCGGGAATGCCGCAGGGTCACTATGTAGCCAACTTTAACAAGGCTGTTAACACGGGATTCGGCGAGGTTAAACGTCAGGCTCAGGCAAAACTTGACGCTATGAACGGCAAAGTGTTCGGCAATAACGCGAAGCCGTACACATTCTACAACGGCGTAGTCAGAGTATGCGACGCCGCTATTACGCTTTCCAAACGCTACGCGGAATCCTGCCGGATTAAAGCAAAATCCGCGAACGATGAAGCGCGCGAGACGGAACTGCTTCGTATGGCGGATTCGCTTGAGTGGATTATGGAGAATCCGGCGCGTACATACTGGGAAGGGTTACAGGCGATTTTGCTGTACCAGATTATTTTGTCAACTGACGCTCAACAGCACGGAACTTCGATGGGTCGCGTGGACAAATACGTCGGACATCTGCTTGAAAAGCAACTCAACGACGGCTCGATAACTCCCGAACTGGCGCAGGAATACACCGACGCGTTCATTCTGCGTATTTGCGACGTTATTGTATTGCCGGGCTTCGCGAGCAATCAAATGATTATCCACCTTTTATCGCAGGGACAAAGTTTGTACTCGTCAATCTACAACGGACTGACGCCGACTGCGGGGATTAACCTTACGCTTGGCGGTTGCAAGGCTGACGGTTCGGACGATTCCACGCCCGCGACGTACTGCTTACTGCAAACCTACGGACGATTGCATATCGCCGACCCGACAGTCGCGCTTAGGACGCATAAAAATACTCCGCAGGAGATTTGGCGGCTTGGGATAGAGTCCTCTAAACTGTGCGGCGGTATTCCCCAGCTTCAGAACGACGCGATAATCATTCAGGCGCTGGAGGACATAGGCTTCAGCCACGAGGACGCGGCTAATTACAGCATTGTCGGCTGCGTAGAACCCGCGGGAACCGGAAACGAGTGGCCGGCTTGCGGTATGACAGGCTCCGAGTCTATTTGGAATATGGTTGACACCGTACTTGTCACGATTAACGGCGGCGTAAACCCGCGTACGGGTAAAACCGCTATGCCGTGCAAAAAACTCCCGGAGTACACGAGCTTTGAGGAACTCAAAGCCGCGTTCGCGGCTCAAATGCAGTATCTGCTTGATTGGAACGTATCTTTCGCGAATGTGTTTGAGTTGGTATACTCAACGTACTTCCCGTGTATTGCGGCGTCAACGCTGATTGACGGTTGTATGGAGTCCGGAATGGACGCTACGGAGGGCGGCGCGAAATATAACCGCGTAGGTTTAACGGCGTGCGGTACAGCAAACGTCGGCGACAGCCTTACGGCGATTAAAAAGCTGTGCTTTGACGATAAAACCGTATCGCTGCAAACAATGTATGACGCCGTGATGAGCAACTGGGACAGCAAAGAATACGAGCAACTCCGTCAGACTATCACAAACAAAGTTCCGCACTACGGCAATAATATTGAAGAAGCTGACGAGCTTGCGTCGTGGTCGCTGGGATTGTTCGCTGATATTATGTCCAAGGCTAAGGGTAAGCGCGGAAACTTCTCCGGCGGTACGTTCACAATGACGGCTAACGTGTATATGGGCGCGATGCTAGGCGCTACGCCCGACGGTCGTAAAGCCGGTGAGCCAATCGCCGATGCAATCAGTCCTCGTCAGGGTTTGGATATTAACGGCCCGACCGCGTATCTGCAAAGCGCGGCTAAACTTCCGCACCGCGCGTTAAGCAACGGCGACCAGCTTAACATTCGCTTTACGCCAAACTCCGTTGAGGGCGACGAGGGCGCGATGAAACTCCAGCAACTGATTCAGACGTATTTTGACGACGGCGGTATGCAGGTTCAGTTTAACGTAGTTGGTACGGATAAACTTCGCGAGGCTCAGAAAAATCCGGACGCTCACAAAGACCTTATCGTACGTATCGCGGGATTCTCAACGTATTTCGTATCGCTTAGCGCGAACACTCAGGAGGATTTCATAACCCGCACCGAGCAGGCGATTTAACGCAGATAACGCTGTTATACGAACATTCTCCGAATCAATATAGAAACCTCGGAAGCGAGCTTCCGAGGTTTGTTTGTATGCTGATGCCGCGATTTAGATTACTATGAATTTGCGATAATTTCCGCGCGTTTGGCCAGGTACTCGTCAAATACGTTTTGCATAATCGCTTGGTAGCGCTCGTAGCCCTGAGCGTACAGTTCAGTAACATACGCATCCCACGTATCCTGATTTAGCGGAGTAGACTTATCAAGGAACATCGCGTAATTCTCCGTGAACCAAGTATTTGTATCGGTAATGAACGTGTTAAGGTCGTCCTGCTGGTATTGAGTCGGCTTTGCGGTCGCGCTGGGCCAATCCATTTCGCTGACACCGTCGCGAACCGGAACGTAGTAGTCCTCGTACCACAGATACATCATATCCTTGTAACGCTCACCGCCCGGATACGCGTAACCGGCAAGGTGGATGTTGCGTACAGGTTCATAGAACGCGAAGTTTGAGTACGCGAGCATAAAGAAGCCAATCGTCTGTTGGTACGAATTATTAATAACGAAATCGGTTTTGTAAGCCTCGCCGTTTTCGTCGTACTCGTAGGTAACGCCCTCAATGCCCCACGAAGCGTCCCACGAGCCTTCTTCACTATAGAACCAGTCGGCATAGCTGATAATCAACGGAATGTCCGCAGATTTCGCGTTGAAGCCCCAGCCGAAGTATTGCAGACTGTAGTCCGCCTGACCGTGACCGTACTTGAACTGATAATTTTCGGTTTTTGCCGGGGAGTGAATCGCGTCCCAACGAGCGCCGGGAGTCGCGTTCATCGTTTCGTAGCCGTTGACTTCGCTGGGGTTCATCGGAGCCATACCCATACCGTCGGCAAGCAAAAGCGGCATTACGTTTTGCGTAGTCGCGTAGGTCACGTAATTAGGGTCGGTAAGTCCGGCGTCCAGCATATCAAGGAACAACCGCAAAGCGTCGTAGTCGGTTTGTTCGGACAGCGTAAACTTGACCTCGCCGTTAACAATACGCGTCGCGGGCGCGCTCGATATAAGCGCGGTGTCGTAACCGCCGAAGAATTGTCCTGCCGTAAGCTCAACAACGCTGAAGAACGTCATAGGATAGCCTTGTTCATTCGTGATGATTTCGTTCTTGAAGCGCGTCAGAACGTCAAGAAGTTGGTCGTAAGTTCTGATGTCGGAGGCTTTCGGCGCGTCGCCGAGACGGTCCAGCCAGTCGCCGCGGATACAATATCCCGTACCCGGCATCGGATTTTCAACCATCGGTACAATCTGAACAATCATCTCGTCATTTAACCACATTGTGGCTATTAAATCGGGGTCATAATCGAAGCGCGGCACCTGATAGAGGAAATTCGGAGCGTACGCGCGGTAATCGGCGACGTTGGCGAAGAAGTTTTGGTCAATCATTTCGCTAATCGCTCCGCCGCCGCTCATTGAGAAGAAGTACGAAGCGTACGCGTTAATGTCCGCCAAATCGTCGGACGCCAGCATAATCGAAAATTGTGTCTGAGCGGCCGCTAAATCCTGTCCTTGGTTCTGATAGTCAATATTTACACCTGTCTTATCGCGTAGAAACGTGTAATAATCCATCGAGGCCATACCTTCCGGCGGAATCATAGTCGGCGGAATGTACGAGGTTGTGAAGTAAGTGAACGAATCGGCGCTTGTCGTAAGCGGTAGTACGTAGTCGTACCACTCGACGGGATAGCCGTTATTGTCGATTTCGTACTTGAGCGTACCATCGGAGTTAACGGCGAGAGTGTCGCTCTCGCGCGGATTTTGCGGCGGAGCGATAACGCCTACGTCAACGCGGAGGGAACCGCCGTCCGCGGATTCGTTTCCGTCAGCCGTAGGCGTTCCCCCGGAGTCTGCTGCGGCAGTCGGAGCCGGAGTTGCCGTTGTCGCGGCGCCGCTCGGCGTACAAGCCGCGAACATCACAGCGACCAGCGACAACGCCAGTACCAACGCTATTGGTTTCTTCATAGAATATCTCCTTTTGGTTAATTATTTTTGCGATAGCAACAATATAACACACATTTTTACCCTTGTCAAGTATTTAATTAATAAAACTCTAATAAAAAATTAATAAATCGTTAAATTATTAGTCGGTTAATTAATCGCCGGTTAATAGTTCATATAAAATTCTTCTTGCAAATTGCGAAAAAATGATTATAATAGAGTAAACATAGTAATTTTGATTTATTGTATATGAAACGAGGGTTCCGATATGAAATATATATTGCTAATCAGCGACGGAATGGCAGACCGTCCTCTCTCTCAACTTGGCGGAAAAACTCCGATGGAAACCGCCGATAAACCGAATATGAACTCGCTGGCTCAAAACGCGGAACTTGGCACTGTGGTTAATTGCCCGGAGGGACTTCCCGCCGGAAGCGATACGGCTATATTGACCATTTTCGGCTGTGACCCGCTGAAGTATTATTTCGGACGCGCTCCGCTCGAAGCTGCCGCTCAGGGCGTAACGGTTCCGGAGGGCGCGATGGCGTTCCGATGTAATATGGCGTGCGTTGAGGTTTTGCCGGACGGAACTAAGGTTATGAAATCGCACTCCGCCGGAGGTATTGACGGAGCTTCGGCGCGTTCGCTGATAACGGATTTGATTAACGACCCCATTTTCGCCGACGCGCTGGCTAACGCCGGAGTGACGGTTTACCCCACGGACAGTTATCGTCACATCGCGGTGCAGAGTATCTCGCGTCCTGAGGATTCGCGAATCGAGATGTTTGCTCCGCACGATAATCTCGGCAAACCGCTTAGCGAGATTCTTCCAAAGGGCGGCGAGAACGCGGCGGTACTTTCCAATCTCGTGGAGCTTAGTATCAGCATACTCTCGGAGCACCCGCTTAACAAGCGCCGAGTCGCGGAGGGCAAACTGCCCGCCAACTGCGTTTGGCCGTGGGCGCAGGGTACGGCGGCTAATCTTCCGTCGTTTATGGAGCGGTACGGTAAAACCGGCGCGATAATCAGCGCGGTTCCGCTTTGTCAGGGTATCGGTATTCTGCAAGGTTTAGAGGTAATCAAAGTCCCAGGCGCGACCGGGGAACTCGACACCAATTACGAGGGTAAAGCCGCCGCCGCGCTTGACGCGCTTAACCGCGGGCTAGATTTCGCCGCGATACACGTTGAAGCGCCCGACGAGTGTACACATAACGGCGACGTTCCCGGTAAAATCAAGGCGATTGAGAATATTGACGCTCGCGTGCTAAAACCTATCCTTGACGGTTTAACCGGACAGGATTTCAGGATTCTCGTTCTAAGCGACCACTATACGCTTAGCGAGAGCGGCGCTCACGACGCGTACCCCGTACCGTATCTGATTTATGACTCGCGAATGCCGATACGCAACGGCAATATCAGCGTATTTACCGAGCTTACCGCCGCGTCAACGGGGATTTCACAGGAAAGCGGCGTCGTACTTATGGATAAGCTGTTCCAAATAATATAGAAATAAACAGGAAAATTTAATGGATAATGATTTTTTTAGACCGTGCGATATTTTACTTCCGACCACCGAAATAGATATGAGCAAGTGGGCTGTTATCGCCTGCGACCAGCATACCTCCGAACCCGATTACTGGGAGCGTGTCCGCGAATACGCCGAGGGTTCGCCCAGCGCGTATAATATGATGCTCCCGGAGCATTATTACCGTTCTCCGAGAATCGGCAATCTTATCTCCGACACTCGCGAGGCTATGGACGATTACCTGAACGGCGGAGTATTCCGCGTTATCTCCGACAGTTATATAATAGTTGAGCGTACTTTATACAACGACAAAACGCGGTTCGGTATTGTCGGGGCAATAGACCTCGAATGTTACGACCCCGCTCAACTTCCGGATACTTCCATACGAGCGACCGAAGAAGTAGTGCCGGAACGTCTGCCGCTCCGAATCCGCTTGCGCGAAGCGGCTAGCATTGATATGCCGCATATCCTGATGATGACCGATACGCGGTTTACATTTACCGAGCGGGAACTTTCGCGGTTGGAGGTTCTCTACGACTTCGACCTTATGGAGGGCGGCGGTCATATCAAGGGTCGCAGAGCGAACTCCGACTTCCCGATTCCGCGCTCCGATTTATTGTTGGTCGGCGACGGTAACCACTCCGTAGCGTCGGCTAAGGCGTGTTGGGAGAAGCTGAAACCTACGCTGTCCGAAGCGGAACGCGAAACTCACCCCTGTAGGTTTTTACTCGTCGAGGTCGTCAGCATACACGACCCGTCGCTGGAGTTCGAGCCAATCAACCGCATTGTGTTCGACTGTGACCCGGAAAAACTCGTTGCGGCGTTACGCGAAAAATTCCACTACGGCGACGAAATAGTCTACGCTTACGGCAACCATAACGGATTGCTTCACGTACCGTCGTTAAGCGTACTGCAAGCGTTCCTTGACGAATATCCGGAGCGCGGACACATCGACTATATCCACGGCGAGGACGTAGCGGCTAAACTCGCGCGTAAGCCGGAAACTCTGGCGATTATCTTACCGGCAATTGACAAAGACGGATTCTTCGATACGGTGCGTAAAGGCGGCGCGTTCCCGCGTAAGGCGTTCTCAATGGGCGGCGCGAGGGATAAACGCTACTACTTGGAGTGCAGAAAGCTTATCGCTGATGACTGAACACGGATTCGCCAAGATTAACCTTTGTATGGACGTACTCGGGCGGCGTGAGGACGGGTATCACGACGTCAGGACGGTTATGCAGTCCGTCGCGTTCGGCGATTCGGTCACAATCAAGCGAGGTTCCGGCAGAGGCGTTAAATTTCTTTCTGATATAGAGTATTTACCGTCTGACGACAGAAATAACGCTGTCAGAGCCGCGAAACTATTTTTGAATTTAACCAATCACACTGATGACGCGGAACTTTTACGGTTTAACATTAGTTGCGTCAAGCGCATACCCGTATGCGGAGGCTTAGGCGGCAGCAGCGCGGACGCGGCGGCGGTGTTGAAACTCCTTAACCGCAGATACGGCGAAGTGTTTACTCTGGAGGAACTTAGCGAGATTTCCGCGACTTTGGGCGCGGACGTTCCGTTTTGCGTAGTCGGCGGAGCCGCTTTAGCCGAGGGTATCGGCAGCGAACTTAGCCTGTTGCCGCCGCTTCCGCGCTGTGGTATCGTGATAATCAAACCGGAGTTTTCAGGAATCACCTCTGACTTGTTCGCGGCGATAGACAACGGAAAAATCCGCGCTCACCCTGACACGGACGGTTTGGTCGCAGCTCTTATTGAGGGCGATTTACAGGGCGTAGCAAGGCGCGTATTCAACGTGTTCGAGTCCGTATTAACCGCTCCGCAGGCTCGGCTTGTCAACGACGCTAAGGGGCGATTGCTTGACTTAGGCGCGTTAGGCTCGTCAATGAGCGGAAGCGGCTCCGCCGTTTTCGGATTGTTCGGCGATTTGCGAACCGCGAAATCAGCCTACCTTAATTTACGCGAGGAAAACATTGAATGTTACCTGACTATTCCGAGAAACCGCGGATAAAAGAGGCGATACTTGTCGAGGGACGCTACGACAAATCGACGCTATCTAACGCCGTTGACGCTAACATCGTTGAGCTTGGCGGTTTCCGACTATATAAGGATAAGGAATTGCTGTCGCTGATTCGGCGGCTTGCCGCCGCTTGCGGAGTGATTATTCTTACCGACAGCGACCGCGCGGGGTTTCAGCTTAGGAACTACCTTAAAGGCGCGGTAAACGGAATCGTCAAGCACGCGTACATTCCCGATGTAGCGGGAAAGGAAAAGCGCAAAGCGAAACCCTCCGCCGAGGGCAAACTCGGTGTGGAGGGTATGCAAGTTTCGGCGTTGCGTAACGCGTTGATAATCGCCGGAGCGACGATTGCCGGAGAAAACTCCGATAGTATTGTTTCGGCTCTGACAAAATCCGATTTCTACGAATTGGGGCTTTCCGGAGGCGCTAACAGCGCAATCAAACGCCGCGAGCTAACGCGGCGGTTTAACCTTCCGGAGCGCCTTAGCGCGGACGCTCTGCTAAGCGTCCTGAACGCGTTAGGCGTAGCGAAATCCGATTTGTAGAACCGGCTAATCGTCGCGACTATATTGGCGGTGTTTGATTTCGCCTGATATCGCGTAGTATACGGGAATCAGCATAAACACCAGCCAGCCCGGGTGCCATAGTCCCCAAAAACATCCTATGAATAAGTATATCGCCGCCGCTATCAGCGAAAACACTCCGTCAAGGATTCTCAACGTAAGCGATTTATGCCGAGGTTCCGGATTTTTCTCGGTCGGAGGATATACGCTTTGTATGTAGACGGGCGGCGCGATTTCGGCGGTCGGTTCCGGAGGGGGAAGTTCATCGTTCATACTCAGCAGGTTATCCAGCGAAACTCCGTACAGTTTCGCCAGTCGTATCAGGTTGTCGGTATCCGGTGAGGATTCCGCGCGCTCCCACTTTGAAATGGCTTGGCGGCTTACGCCCAGTTTCTCCGCTAAATCCTCTTGTGAGTACCCGCCTTGTTTTCTAAGCAGTACCAGACGGTTGGCGACTTCAATATTCATTATATTATTTCCTTTCTTAACTTACTGGTTTAATTATACGCTAAAACCGCGGTTGCGTCAAGCAATTCGGGCTTTCAACTCCGCAACTATTGGTTGCGCGGCGTTCAAACGCGGCATATTGCGCGTGAAAGGGTCGCCCAAGTGGGCGACCCTACGGGTTTTGCTCCGGCAACTATATTGTCGAATCGGCTATAGTGTTTATTGACGGACTACGCGACAATCGACGTGAAAATTATCGTTCTCTATTTAGTATACGCCTTAATTTACAATTTGTCAATAAAAAACGATTGACAACCGCGCTAAAATAAGGTATATTACAATAAATAATTGCGCTTTGCGGAGGGAAGATTAAAATGGCAAAATTCAAATTGACGAAGGTTCGTTACGAGGAAATTCAAGCGGAGCTTTACACGCTTCAAACAGAGGGCGAAAAAGAAGTCGCCGAAAAAATCAAAGAGGCGCGTTCCTTTGGCGACTTATCTGAAAACAGCGAGTACGACGAGGCGAAAAACGAACAGGGTAAATTGTATTCGCGTATCGCGGAACTGAAAGACTTAATTGATAACGCGGAAATCATTCAGGAAATCTCAGCAGTTGAACACGTCGCGCTCGGCGCGTCCGTTACGGTGCTGAATCACTCGACGAACGCGGAAAAAACTTACCGTATCGTCGGTACGAGGGAAGCTGACCCTCGCAACTTAAAGTTGTCCGAGGAATCGCCAATCGGCAAGGCGCTTATGGAGCATAAGCCTGGGGATATTGTAAAAGCGGAAACTCCGGACGGTCCGGTCGAATTAGAGATAATTAAATTAGAGGTGTAGGCAACAATGAACAACGAACCACAAGCAACCGACGCTCAGGAGCTGTCGGAACTGCTTCAAATACGCAGAGATAAATTAAGCGCGCTGCAAAATGACGGACGCGACCCGTTTAGGGAAACCAAATTCGAGCGTACCAGCCGCGCGGCAAGAGTAAAATCGGATTTTGAGCGCCTTGAGAACAGCGATGTTAAGCTCGCGGGACGCGTTATGAGTAAGCGCGATATGGGCAAGGCGTTTTTCTGCGACCTGTTGGACGAAACCGGACGGATTCAGCTTTACGTGCGTATTGACGACATCGGCGAGGACTCGTTCGCGGAGTTCAAAAAATGGGACATAGGCGACATTATCGGCATTGAGGGCTTCGTATTCAAAACCAAGCGCGGCGAGATTTCCGTTCACTGTAAGAGCGTGAAACTGCTTAGCAAGTCGCTTAGACCTCTGCCTGAAAAATTCCACGGGCTGAAAGACGGTGAGCTTAGATACCGTCAGCGTTACGTTGACCTA
>JAISKY010000160.1 GCA_031260745.1 Oscillospiraceae bacterium | reverse complement strand
CGGTACTGACGTTCATATTTACCACGGCGAACCCGGCTCCGCCGACGTAAATCCTCCCGTTGTGTTAGGTCACGAGTATTCCGGCAGCGTCGAATCAGTCGGCAAAGGCGTAGTTGGATTCTCCGTAGGCGACCGCGTTACCGTTGACCCGAACATATATTGCGGAGTTTGCAGATATTGCCGCTCCGGTAAAAAGCAAATGTGCGAGGATATGCGGGCGATTGGCGTTACCCGCGACGGTGGTTTCGCGGAATATAGCGTTATTCCCGCGTCTCAGGCGTTCTTGCTCCCGCCCGGCACGGATTACGAGGTCGGAGCTATGGCGGAGCCGTTGGCGTGTTGCGTTCACGGGCTTGACCGCTCCGGGATTCGCGCCGGAGAAACCGTTTTGGTAATCGGCGGCGGCACAATCGGTATGATTATGCTTCAACTCGCCAAACTTGCCGGAGCCGCTAAGGTTTACCTCAGCGAACCCGTAAAAATGCGGCGTGATACGGCTCTAACCCTGGGCGCGGACGGAGTAATCGACCCGCTTTCAGGCTCCGCGTCGGAACAGCTTGCCGATTTGAGCGGAGCGTTCGGCGCGGATACGGTTATCGAGTGCGCCGGAAACGTCAAAGCCGCGGAGCAAGCAGTTGAGTGCGCCGCAAAAGGCGCGTCGGTTATGCTGTTCAGCGTGCCTAAATCCGACGCTAAACTAAGTCTGCCGTTGTTTGAGGTTTTCCAAAAAGAGTTGACTATAAAAGGCTCATTCGTTAATCCCGATACGCACTCCAGAGCGGTCGCGCTGTTAGACAAACTGCAAATCGCGCCGTTGATTACTCACCGTTTCGGATTGGATAAATTGGAGCAGGCAATTCTTACACAAATGAGCGCGGAATCCGTAAAGGTTATTGTTAAGCCAAATTGACAATTTAGCTATTTCTTAGCTTAGTCGGCTATATCCACTCGTCAATCGCTTCCATAACTTCGTCAAAATCACTGTGGAGCAAAAGCTCGTCAATCTTTTCAAACAATTTCAGAGTTTTGTTTTTCCACTTTAGCGTTTTAAGCTCCGACAATATCTTTCTCGCCGCGCTGTCGTCAAATTCATCGACAGCGGATTTGATTGCGTTTAATTTTTCCCGTAAAAGCTCGGTGTCCTCGTCTAAGCCGCTTTCGTCAACCGCGTTTTCCGGTTTCACAAACGCCTCCAACCTCGCGACAAAGTTTTCCGCGTTCGCGCGTATAAAATCAATATCTCCGCTTTTACCCGCAAGTTCAAGCTCTTTCGCAAGCTCTGAAAGTTCGTTTTCGCCTATATTCGCGCAAGCGGACTTCATTGCGTGTACGGTAGTCGCAAACAACTGCAAGTCGCCGTTCCGAGCGGTTTCCCGCAAGGCAACAATCGCTTTTGTCGCGTCGCGGCGAAAGATTTCCGTTAACTTTTCACTCACGCCAATTTGGACGGGTTCTCGCGAGGTTTCCGTTAATTCGGCAATATCTATAATCTCGCCTTTATGCGCGTCGCGGACAAGTTTATTCAGAACGGCATTAAGTTGACGCACATCAATCGGCTTTGAAATAAAATCGTCAAACCCGTTTTCCTTGAACATTTTGTCGTTACCGACAACCGCGTTCGCGGTAAGCGCGACAATAGGTTTCGAGTAACCCGCTTCGCGCAAAAGTTTTGTGGTTTCAATACCGTCCATCTTAGGCATCATATGGTCCATAAATATTATATCGTATACCGAACCGCTTTCAACTTTTTCAAGCGTTTCAAATCCGCTGTCCGCGGTTTCGATATTCAGTTTATACGGCGACATAATCCCCTGCGCTACAAACAAATTCGTTTCGACGTCGTCAACAATCAGAACTTTACCGTAAGACATATCTGCGTAAACAACGCTTGCGTGCTTTTTCGCCTTATTTGCCACAAACTCGAATTTTCTAAGTTTCTCGGCAAGTTCTTCGCCGATAACCGTGCCGTCATAATAATCCTGCTTAATTGTAACCGTAAATGTACTTCCTGCGCCCGGTACGCTTTCAACGTCAATTTTACCGCCCATCATCTCAATAAGCCGGTTTGTTATGTTCATTCCCAAACCCGTACCCTCTGTAGCGCGGTTTGCGTCCTCGTTAAAACGCGAATACTCGTCAAAAAGTTTCCGTACGTTTTCCTCCGTCATACCCTGTCCGGTATCGGACACGCGGAAAGTCAGCCAAATCGTTTCGCCTTCGCGCGTACAGCTTATAGCGAGAGTAACGGAACCTTTGTCTGTGTATTTGAAAGCGTTTGACAAAATATTGTTGAGGATTTGCTTGATTCGCAGTTCGTCGCCGCGCATATTTACGAACAGGTCAGGCGCGGGCTCAAGGAAAAACTCAATCGGTTTGCTCTGAATACGGGTAATATTGAGTTGAACGGCGTCGTTTATGAGGCTCGGCAAATCGTAAAGCGTAGGATTTATGTCTAGCTTACCGTTTTCGATTTTGGAGAAGTCAAGTATGTCGTTGATAATACCGAGCAAATTGTTTCCCGCGATTTCGATTTTTGTGAAATCCTCCGTGATACTCTCTGACAAATCTTCTTTCATAAGCGCAATCTGCGACACTCCGATAATCGCGTTTATCGGCGTACGAATTTCGTGCGACATTGTGGCAAGGAACGATGATTTTGATTTGTTTTCTTGTTCCGAATGCAGTTTTGCGACCGAAAGGGTCAAAAGTATATAGTTAAGCACCACCATTGAAATTATTCCTATTATGGAAAGAACAATAGTTACGGTATATACGTCGGAGTAAAAGCTGGTTTTGGGGAGTACGACGCCAATGCGCCACCCGTTATAGAGTTCCTTGAAAAAGGCGAGCGCCTTTTGACCGTCAATATGATATTCGTGTTTTGTGTTAATTTCATTTTCGGTACGAAGCGTATCGGCAATTTGAGCGTAACCGGGGCTGATGGCTTGTAGTTGTAAGCTGACGTTATTTTTATTCGGGTGTACGAGTACACTCATATATTGGTCTATAATCAGACCGTACCCGCCCTCTACAAACTGGAGATTTTCCACATAAGACGAAAGCCACGACGTATCAATATCCATCGCGAGGACTCCGTAATATTCCCCGTTCTGCCCGTAGATTTCCTGCGATAGAGATATTACCGTATTGCCCGTATCCGCGTCGGTATAAGGAACCGAATACTCAGCCTTTTCGTTCATTATTGCCGTTTGATACCAAGGGCTTTGCTGCGGAACATAATCATCGCCGGGGATAAAATCGCTGCCGGAAATAAATTCCCCGCGTATATATCCGTATACCCCCAAAAATCCCGAAATATTACTATCCTGCGACTTATAAGAGTTTGTGGTTTCCTTCAAGTAGGTTGCAACATACTCTTGCGAATCGCCCCTGTCAAGCTCGTTTTTTACGGTGTTATAGATGGTATCGTAAGCTATTTGCGGCTCTCGTAAATATGACCTTATGGTTTTTTCGGCTTCCTCTAAGGCTACATTAACGGCTAAAATGGTTTTTTTATCTACCGTGTTATTAACCGTAATAATTGAAATTAATACTATCAAAAGCAATGTCACGCAAACGAAGATGACTTGCTGAAAATTAGCTTTGATTACCTTTATGTAGCTCATGGACAAGCCACCTTTTTTATTTCAATTCTATAACGTTGCGATAGTACCAATGCGTATTCCCGATAATTTCCACGCCTGACATAACCGAGCCTGCGGTACCGACCGTAGTGCCGTCGTTCGTTTCGATAAGGCCCTCAAAAATATTGAGCTCTCCGCTGAGTATCTGCTCTTTCGCGGCTTCTACAGCCTTCGCGGTGTCCGGCGCGGCAAGAGCTTCGTTGATCGGGGTAAGGGTCACGAGTCCGCCGCTCAAATCACCCAAATACGGCTGCGTATCAAAGCTGCCGTCTATCACGCTGTTGATTAAAAAGGAAT
>JAISKY010000049.1 GCA_031260745.1 Oscillospiraceae bacterium | reverse complement strand
ACACGGCCGTAACGACAGACGGAATCCGGAAGGAATTGTCGGTGATGAGCGTGCGAGAGGGCGGACCGAAATCTCGGGTCACCGCCCAGATATGCACAGAACGGGTTACACGTGATTACGACGGGTTCAGGTAAATCGGAAACCCTGCAAAGCTATATTCTCTCGCTTGTGGTTAACTATCACCCGCACGAAGTCGCATTTATCCTGATTGACTATAAGGGCGGCGGAATGGCTCAAAGTTTCGAGGGCTTACCACATCTGTCGGGCGTGATTACGAACCTCGGCGGCAACGCCACTAACCGCGCGTTGTTGTCAATCAACGCGGAAATCAAGAGCCGTCAGCGTATATTCAACGAGTACAAAGTCAAGCATATTGACGCGTACATAGAGTTATACCGCTCCGGAGTCGCGAGCGAACCAATGCCGCACTTGCTGATTATCGCGGACGAGTTCGCGGAGCTTAAAAAAGAACAGCCGGAGTTCGTACGTGCGTTGGTGTCTGCGGCTAGAGTAGGACGCTCGTTGGGCGTTAACCTGATTCTCGCGACGCAAAAACCGAGCGGAGTTGTGGACGACGAAATCTGGTCGAATACCCGATTTAGGCTGTGTTTACGCGTCGCGGACAAACAGGACTCTAACGAAATGCTGAAACGCACCGACGCGGCGTTCATCACGGGTACGGGACGCGGATATTTCCAAGTCGGTAACGACGAAATATTTGAGGAATTTCAGTCGGGCTGGTCAGGCGCGGAGTACGAGCCGAATATCCCGTTTACCGACGATAAAAATGTCAAGGTCGAGCTAATCAGTCTAATCGGAAAAAACGGAGTTCCCAAGAAAAAAGACAAGAAAAAAAGCGACAACATTGCCAAAGTTACTCAGCTTGACGCGCTTGTCAAGTACGCCGCGGTTATCGCGGCGGAGAATAATATCCCCGCAATCAAGCAGATTTGGCTGCCGCCGCTTCCTCGTTCGGTCTACCTGGACGAGCTTGCGGAAATGTCAAAACCGGAGGGATTCTCCGTCGTCGTACCAATCGGACTTGCGGACAATCCCGAAACTCAAAGTCAATACCCTGTCGCGGTGGATTTCCTGTCCGATGGACATCTGCTGATTTGCGGCTCCGGCGGTAGCGGAAAGACTACTCTGTTGCAGACAATAATCTACGGCGCGGCTAACCGTTATACTCACAAGGAAGTCAACATCTTTATCGCGGACTTTTCGAGCCGTACGATGGCTGTGTTCGGAAGTCTGCCGCACGTCGGCGGCGTGATGTTTGAGGGCGACGACGATAAAATCGCCGAAGTTTTCGAGTTGCTGCAAAGTACGCTTGCTCAACGCAAGAACGAGTTCTCAAAACAAGGTATAGGCTCATTCCGCGAGTATGTCACGCAAAAGGACGATTGCCCCGCGATTCTGTTCTTCATAGATAACTATGTCGCGTTCATTGAGAGCTACGATATGTACGAGGACACGCTGGCTCAACTGTCCAGAGAAGCCGCGAGTTACGGTATCTACATTATCCTGACGATGAATAACTCCGGTGAGCTTCGCAGCCGAATCCGTCAGAACTTTATGAACGGTATCGCTCTGCAAATGTCCGACCGCTTTGAGTACGAAGCCGTAATCGGCGACCGTACGGAAATCGTGCCGGAAAGCAGAACCTCCGGACGCGGACTGATTAAAGCTCCGTTGCCTGTGGAGTTCCAAACCGCGCTGTGCGTTCGCGAGGAACCCGGTCTTTCGCAGGCTCAAACGCTTAGAAAGATATTCGCGGACTTGCCCGTTGGCGAGGGCGTCAAAAAAATCGGCGAGAAACCTGATAACGTCACCTACGAGGCGTTGACAAGCCGCGCCGATGTGAAAAATCTGCCGGAGAACGAAATCGCTTTGGGACTTAGCGCGGACGACGGCGAGCTTTTCACCGCGAATCTGGACGACGAGTTTTGTTACTCGGTCAGCGGCGGCGGACAATCGGGCAAAACGAATTTACTTGCCGTAATATCAAAGCAGACTAAGGCTAAAGGCGCTAAGTTGTACCTATTCGATAAAGAGAACGGCGCGCTGGAAACTTTAGGGCTATACGATGAAGTTGTTCATAACGACGCGGAACTGTTCGCGCTTATGGAAAAAACCATCGTTCCCGAATTTGCGGAGCGTAACAAGGCGGTAAACGACGCCCGCGACGCGGGCGAAAACGTCACGGACGCAATGAAAGGCTATACCCGGTTAATTTTCGTGATAAACGATATGAGCGGTTTTATATCGGCAATCTACAGCGAAGATTACGATATGAAAGGCTTTATGGAGATTGCCCTTGAAAAAGGCCGCGAGCATAAAATCCAGTTAGCCGCGGCGGTTACTCCCGACGATTACAGCGATATGATGCGCTACGCGGCAATGCGTACGTGGGTAAACTGGAGCAGAGGCGTACACTTAGGCGGTATGTTCGACCAGCAGAATATCCTGAAGTTTACGATGTCCGCCGCGGATAACGTGCGTCAGTTGCCCGCCGGAACAGCTTACGCCGCCGACAATCAGGGCGCGGCAGTTAAAATCGTAACGCCGCTTGTTAAGGAGGTAACTGTCAGTGAGTAAAATGTATTTGGAGGCTCAAGTGCCGGGTATCGCGCGTTCCTACGAGTTTTCCGTCGATAACGTGATGACGGTCGGCAAGGTGAAACAGCAGTTTATATCGCAGATTTCGCTGGTAGAGGGGCGGGAGGTATTCGCTGACCCGGCTCAGGTGATGTTCTGTTCGCAGTCATTGGAGGGTTTTTTACAGGACAGCGAAACGCTTGGCGAAATAGGCGTTCAAAGCGGAGATACCATAATTTTACTTTAGCAATCAAAAAAATAGGAGGATTTTATATGTCCGATACAAGCAACATAAACCCGGAGGAAATAAACAAAACCGTCGCTAAACTTGACGGTATAGTGGGTAGTATCCGCGGTTGCTTTAACGCGTTCAACGAAGCAATCGCCGCGCTTGACAAGGGTTGGGTTTCCGAGGTCAAGGGCGCGTTTATGGAGAACTACCGAACTGATTCGGCGGCGATTCAGGAAATGCTTGACCAGTACGCGGAGGTCAACGAGCAGCTAAAAAACAGCGCGGCGGAGTTTGAAAAAGCCGAAAGCGATATACTTCGCGAAGTTTCGGCGTTACATTAAGGGGGGGCGGATATGACGACATCAGGCGAAACCAAAATCAATACTAAGTTATTTTCAGATACCGCTGAAACAATCGGCGACACGGTTAAGAAAATGAGCGGACACTGCAACGAGTGGTCAACGGCGGCTAACAGTCTGCGCGGAACGTGGCAGGGCGATACCTCGGACAATATAAAAAATACGGTGGGTCAACTGCAAAAAAGCGCGTCGGAGATGTTGCAGATTCTGTCGGGCTACCGCGCCGCGCTGCTTGAGATTGCCGGAATCTACAACGCTACCGAGAAAGACATCAAGGAAACCGGAGCGGCGTTAAAATCTGACGGCGTATTCAAATAAGGAGGATTAAGTATGGCGATTAAGTTCGATTACAATCAAACGGTAAATCAGGCGAAACTGCTTGACGAGTTAGCGAACGATATGCAAACTCAGTGCATAAAGAAGATGGACGAAATCCGCGACAATATCCAGGCGGCGTGGACGGGAGAGGCGGCGAGCGCGTACGTCAAGTACATCGTCGGAGTTCAGGGCGACCTTACCAAAAAGGTAAAGTACATAAAAGATACCGCTGAATTTCTGCGTACCGCCGCGAAGCAAATGAAAGAAGCCGAGGCAAGCGCGAAACAAAGCGTAGCCAAAATATAGGAGGATTAACAAATGGCGACTACAACCACAAACGCAAAGACAATGCTCGCGGTAGCGGCTGAACTCGAAAGAGTTTACGCCGATATGGTAAAGCAAATGAACAGTCTGGACAGCAATATGGAGGGCGTCGGCAAAATCTGGAAGGGTGAAGCGGCTACGGCGTATAACAAGGCTTACGTCAGCAACAAACAGAGCTTTACACAGCTTTGCCAGTCGATAAAAAGCTGCTCCGAAACATTAAAGACGATAACCAACACGTACACTCAGGCGGATAATGCCGCCGCGGACGCTATTCGCCAAAAAATGGCTAAAGGCTAGAAAGGGATAAAATAATGAACGAGATTGTAGCTAACTCCGCTCAGCTTCGCAGTTACGCGGAGAAAATTGAAAACTGCTATACGGCGTTACGCAACGGGCTGTTAACGTCTAAGAGCAAGGTTGACTCTATGAAAAACGTCTGGACGGGCGACGCCGCGGTTGCCTATAACGCCAGCTTTAACGCGATATTCAACCAATGCGGCGATACTTTGGACACGGTGATTAGTATGGCAAGCGCGATGTACGAGGCCGCTGACACCTACGAGAAAACCGAAAAAGCGGTAACTCAAAAAGCCTCCGAAGTCCAAAAACTGCCGAACAATGTTATGAAGTGAAAGGGGTCTGAATATGGCCGGTTACAAGGTATCGTATAAGGTACTTAGACAGCAGGGTGAGGCTTTGAAAGCGACCGCAAAGCTACTTGACGGGTACTCCGAGCGCGTCAAAACCATAAACGGCAAGCTCGGCAGTGACAATATGCTTGCCGAAATCAGGAACAACCTGCAAAAGCTAAGCGTTCAGTTGGGAGAATCACGCGCTATCCTAAATACCGCGGGCGAGTTTTTGGGCAAGAGTACGGATAACTACTCCAAAACCGAAACTACTCAGGTAAAAAAGGTTGACGGACTTAAAGCGCACAACCGCGACTTTTACAAAAATCCCGTAGTTGTCGCGTCCGCGGGCGGCGCGGCTACAGTAGCTTCTGCCGGCGGCGCGGCGGCGACAATGGCGTCGGGAGCGTCGGGAGCCGCGACTCCATCGAATACAAGCACTACGACGAGTACCGAGAGTACGGTGAGCACTGTCAACTACACGGACAATTCCGTAACGAATAACTATAGTTCGGTTCCGGAGTCGTCCGCGCCTGTTGACACAACACCCTCCATTGAGCCTGTCGCGGCGGCAAGTACGCCGTCTCCGGCGGTTAACGCGCCGCCCGCTACAGTCGCCGTTCCCGAGGTCGCGGCGCAAAGCGGCGGAGGACCTAACGCGGCGGTAATCGGCGGAGCCGCCGCCGGATTAGGAGCGGCTGCCGGCGTAGGCGCGGTTATCGGCGCGAAAAAACTGAAAGACAGACAACCTCCGGCAGAGCCGGACTACGACCCCGAAGCGGAACTGGCGAAAGCTCGCGAGCGTCTGCTGAAACTTGACGCCGAGGACGCTGAGGCGGATACTCCGGGAGAATAGGTATAGATAAGCGAGAAGAAAAAGAATCGCTCTTTTGGGGACGCTTTTTCCGAAATACGCGCAAGTCTGGTGGCGTGAGTTGTGAGGCTCACGTCACTAAACTTGCGCTGTAGCTATGTACGTTGAGGTGTCCGTCGGAGGTTCGGCTGGGACGGTCGTAGCTAGCGGTTCGTACGGGACAGATGTTTTTAACCATCTGACCGCCGATTGAGCCGGCCTGTTTCGAGGTGAGTTCGCCGTTATAACCCTGCTTCAGGTTTACGCCGACTTCAGAAGCCGCCTCCATCTTGAAACGGTTCATAGCGTCTTTCGCGTTAGGATTCAGAGTTGCCATTTGTTGTCTTTCTCCTGTTCTCTTTATCGGACATCTCTTGTGTCCGACTATAGCATTGCCTGTGAATCATCAATTATTACTGACAAAATTTGCGGTTTACGAGCATTTTAGACTTTAATATGTTGTTAGAATTTTCGCTATTATTATTCTTAAAACTTAGCTTTTTATGGGGTAAAGTTTCGAGCAAAAAATAACGATGAAGTAATATAGAGGATTAGTTTTTCGGTTATGGCGAAATCCTCCGGGCAAGGATTGCTGACGTAAATATTACAGGGAGGTATAAATATGAAAATCACCAACTACGCGGTAACAGCGAAGTCAAAGCGGGAATATTTGCTTGTGGAGTCGAGCCGTATGACCGAGAAGCAAGTTGTTATTCCACCCGCTAAAACAGGCAAAAGCGAAAAAGCCGCAAAGCTGGACTTGAGCGACAGCGTTAAGCAAATGCTTAAAGACTCGCGGGAACAGCAAAAGAGACAGCTCGATAAAATGAAAGCAAATATACTCGGCGCGCATAAAGCGGAATCCTCTGAACCCGCCGCAGATAAAGATGGCGCGAAAATCACCGCTTTGGAGTTAATGCTCCAAATGCTGACAGGTAAAAAAGTCAGACTGCATCGCGTTGAGCTAAAACCGCAGTCGTCGGACGCTTCGCTTGACGAGTTTGCGGCTAAGATGCAGTCGCTTACTCCGACCGTACCGCAGGGAACGACGGTTTTAGAGCGTGAAACGGAGGTTTTCCGTTTCGAGTCCGAGCGGTTAAGTTATAACGCGACCGGACTTATTCAGACTGCCGACGGGAAATCAATTTCCATTGACATCAGTATGAATATGAGCCGGCAAAGCTCTTTCTATCTGAACGTAAAATCACAGCAGCAAGTTGCTATGTGCGACCCGTTGGTAATTAACTACTCCGGTACCGCGGCTTCGCTTAGCGGCGAAAAGTTCGAGTTTGACCTTGATATTGACGGTAAAGCGGACAATATTTCATTCGCGGGTGAGGGCAGCGGTTTCCTTGCGCTTGACCGCAACGGCGACGGTAAAATCAACGACGGCAGTGAGTTGTTCGGACCGAAAACCGGTTCCGGATTCGGTGAATTGCGCGAGCTTGACGATGATGGCAACGGTTGGATTGACGAAAACGACGATATATACTCCAAACTCCGTATCTGGAGCAAGGACAAGGACGGCAACGACCAGTTGTTTACGCTTAAAGAACTTGATGTCGGGGCAATTTTCCTTGGCGACTTGGAAACTAAGTTCGGTCTTGACGGCGGACAAATGCGCTCGACCAGTTTCTTTCTGAAAGACAGCGGCGGAGCGGGATTTGTTTCGCATATTGACCTGAATGTTTAACGAAGCGTAATATTACAACATAAATGAAGGAGCGAATGGTTATTCGCTCCTTCACATTGTTATTTCTGCGATTAAAAGTTATGTTCAGCGCGCGAAATAACATCGTTTTGCATCGCTTCGGTCATCTCCACGAAATACGCGGAGTATCCGGCGATACGCACAACAAGGTTGTGGTGTTTGTCCGGATTCGCCTGAGCTTCACGCAGAGTAGTTGAGTCAACTACATTGTACTGGCACTCCATACCGCCTTTTTCAAAAAACGTCTTTGTCATATCTCTTAATTTCGTGACTCCGTCGTCGCTCGAAAGAGCGGTTGGGTGTAACCTCAGATTCACCGCCATACCGTCCATAAAGCGAGTATGGTCAAAGCAGCACGTTGACAGGAACACAGACGTCGGACCGTTGGTATCTCTGCCCTGTACGGGACTCATAGCGTCGGCAATCGGCGGACCCGTCTTGCGTCCGTCCGGAGTCGCCCAAGTGAGTTCGCCTTGCGGCACGTGGTCTGCCGCGCCGTACATTCCGCCTTTGTATACCGAACAACGCTGGTTGGAAAACTCGGTGCAAAGTTGATAGTACAAGTCAACAACCCATTTAAGCTCCATATCGGCGTATGGGTCAGCGTTGCCGTAATGCGGTACTTCCGCAATAATACGCTGGCGTAAGGGTTCATAACCCTCCCAGTTAGCGAGTATCGCGTCAAGGAACTCTTTTCCGGTGGCGAGCTTTTTGTCAAATACAACATATTTTATCGCAGTCAGGCTGTCGCCGACGGTCGCGAGACCGGTTGCCGTGCCGCCGTAGGAGTTATACTTCGCTCCGCCCGCTGAAACGTCCATTCCTTTTTCCATACAACCTGTGGTCGATATAGACAGGTTCGGGAACGGGAAAAGCCGCGCCTGTTCGTACTCGGCATAGTTGTTTAGCGTAGCGGACCACGTCAGCATCCATCTTGCTAGTTTCTCCATCGCAGCCCGGACTTCCTCAATGGATTTCATCTCATATAAGTATCCCGAACGCGCGTGTTCCGGCGCTTGCTGTCCGTTCATCGGGTTGATGCCGTTGTTAATCGCCATAGTAATAACAATAGACCAGTAGATACCGTTATGCGACATAGCCGTACCGTTCGGGGCGGGATAATCGTTACCGGAACCTACTATCTCCTGACAACCGATAAGGCTGTAGTCCCGCGCGTCCTCTAATGAAAAGCCGAGTTCTTTCATAATGCCGGGTATAATAACATTATCATTTTGGAATAACGGCAGTCCGCCGATAATCTTGGAGGTCTCTAACGCGCAATTCCATATTTCTTCCGGCGTATTACTGTGAACCCGCAGTGACACTGTCGGCTCGTGCAACTTCAACCGCGCTATCGTTTCTAAAACCATATATGAAACCGGGTTTGTCGCGTCCTCGCCCGTTTCCGGTATAACACCGCCTATCGTAGTGTGCTGACCGATATGCCCGATACCGGCTGTTTGAGCCATTTTGCCAAAGCCGCCCTCGGAGTAGGTGTTGAGCTTCAGGAAGAAAGCGTCTACCAAATCTTGCGCCTCGTCCATTGTAATCGTGCCGTCTTCTAGGTCCTTTGCCAGGTACGACCAGGTATTCTGGTCAAACCTACCCATAGACGTTACTCCGGGACCGTTATCGACCATCAGGAAAAGATGGTACAGCATTATCTGCTGGCACGCTTCCCAGAAAGTACGCGCGGGATTCACCGAAATCCACTCAAGCCCCGCGGCCATTTTTTCAAGTTCCGCCTTTCGCTGCGGCGTCGCGGCTTCTTTTGCTTTTTCCTTAGCCAGTTCCGCGTAACGCCGAGTTAACGTGATTGCGCCGTCGCAAGCGATAGTCGCGGCTTTATAGAACACATACTTACGCATATCATCGCCCATAATGCGACCTTCACGCTCGTCCAGCCAGTCCTGAGCCTGTTTCCGAATTGCTCCGTAGCCTGTTTTAAGGATATTGTGAAATCCCGGCGTAAGGTGTCCCGGCGGCAACAGCGCTCCGGGGCGTCCCGGAATACCATAATCGCTTGCTTGCAGCTTTGTAAACGCTTCCGCTCCGTCCGGCAGCCATTTGTCGCCAGCCGACCAACCTCCTCCGCCTGACTTCATTTGTTTGGACATTAACTCGCGTAATTTTTTCAGTTCTTCGGGTGAGATTGCAAGGAGTTGTCTGGAATAAAACGGGTCGTCTAACGGAGCGTGGTGCAGTCCGTCCTCCTCGATTGGCCAGGTGTTTTCAATATCCACCATCAGCCACATCGCTCCGCTACCGCCGCCGAAATTTTTGTTTCCCAAATTTCCAACAAAGTAGTCGTCGTCCTCAATTCGCAACGGCATTTGCGAAATTACATAAAGCGACTGCAGTGGCTTTTGAATCAACGGAGTAACGCCGTCATACTTTTCGGCGGCCTCCATCTTCAAGCGAGTTTTCTCAGAGTCGGCTATTATGACTCTGTCGCGGATTTTCTCCCGCATATTCCATATTCTTTCAGTATACGGTTTGAACTGATACATAATATTAACCTTTCCTTTCATTTTGTTTACTGTATTTTAGATTTGATGCTGCAGGTTGTTTATTTGGCGCAAAACCAAAGTCCCATATCAATCGCCGGAAAAGCGGTCGGTGACTTAGACGGAGTTTATATTCAGGCATAATCAAGTCCGGTTTCGCCGACTCTTTAGCTATATCACTGACAATGAAAACATTTCCGGTTCGCATTGACAGATTATGCAAATAATCGTATGCTTATATAAGGCGGTCTCCTTTCAAATATGTAGATAAAGATATTGTCTTTACGCCAACGTTAACCTCCGCATCGTTCCGGTTTACTGGTATCGCCGTAAGGGGATTTATACTATTTGTAACTCTTATTATAACACATAACTATAGTAAATGTCAATCCATATTTGCAGATTTACACCTAGTCACACAGCATCTTACTCGTCGGCAAATTTGTACACACGGTAGAGCAATACCGCGGCATCTGCGCGCGAGGCGTTGTCCAGAGGGTTGACATTACCATTCTGGTCGCCGAGTACAAGACCGTTGTCGGTCAGAGCGGAAACCGCGTCCCTCGCGTAGTCCGAGACACCGCTCTTATCCGCGAACTTGTCAAGCGCGGCGTAGTTCGGCTCAAGCTCCATTCCCGCATAGCTGAGCGCTCGGTAGACCAATGTGAACAAATCCTGCCGCGTTATGTCAGAGGTCGGATTACAAGTGTTTTCGCCGACGCCTTTAACAAGCCCGGCTTCTTGCCCGGAACCTATAGTGAAATAATAATAGATATTCGGGTCAACATCTCCGAAGGTCGTACCGACGCGCCCGGTTTTTTGCTCCAAGTCCAACGCTTTCACTAGGTAGTGTATGAAGTCGCCGCGAGTAATCGGTACAAGCGGCTCGTACAGCGACGGCGCGTTCGCGTCCACGACTCCGTTGCGGATTAGCTCCTGAATGGATTCCTCGGCGTACTTCACCGTCTCGGCGTCAAGAACCGGAGCCGGATTAATGGTTCTGTAAATCGGCAGATACGCGTCTTTCAGCATACCGACAGATGTAAAATGCCCCCAATGACCGCCGATGTCATTGCTCGCGCCTTCGACTTTCCACGCTTCGTCAATCTCGCTGAAGTAGACGATTTCTACATTGTTTTCCCGCGACCATTGATACGATGCTTCAAACAGCTTACGAGCGTTGTCCATACTCGGTACCGCGATTCCCTCCGGACTGCCCTCGGTCGGCCAACCGCTCTCGGAGATTATCACCTGCCGACCTCCGGATACCGCCAGGACACGGTTGTACGCGTCAATCAGGCTTTGAGCCGCGTTATCGGCGGTCACGTTCGAGAAAAACGGATAAATAGTGCAGAGCAAAATATCGCAGTTTTCCACTAACTTAGGGTTGTTGAGGAACGCGTCGGACGTGTCGGAGGTTCCTACCGGAATACTCTTGTCGGTAATGCGCTCGCGGACGTATTTGATATACGTAATAAACTCGTCAACGGCGAAATCGTCTCGATAAAATGTCTCGGAGCCGACTACCGCAACGTCAACATAACCTTTGTTTGTAAGCTCAACCAGATTGTCTAACTCCTCGTAAATCTGAGTTTGCGAGTATCGGCTGTCGAGCCAGCAACCCGCGATAATCCGCAGATGGTACTCCTCTTTCGCGACTTTATAGATTTTCTCAAGCTCGCCGGAAACTCCGAACAGGCGAATCGTGTCAGCGTACGGGTAGATTAGATTCAACTGCCAACGCATTTGCTCCATCGGAACGGCGCTTTCAGTTTCGGGCGATAATCCGTTAGTGTACGGAGAATAGCAAATTGACAAATTTGCGTTCTCGCTTGGGTTTTTCTGCTGCGGGAACACATCAGTTAGATTCGGAATAGCTGACGGAATAGGCGACGGATTAGTCGGCTGCGTGGTTTGCTGAATCTCCACGCGACCATCGGAGTATCTGTCAATGACTACCTTATCTAACGCGACTGCCTCCGTCCGCGCGAAATCGCCGTTCGGCGAAAAGTTAGCGGGAATCAACCATACATACAGCCGTTCCGCGCTGATGTCGTTGCCTCCGGAAACGAACAGGCAGGAGAAAAAGCCGGAGGAATCCACAGCTACGCTCGGTTTGCCGGAATATGGCTTAGGTCCCCAGATTGTGCCGCCTCTCGTTACTTCCAAAGCCATTGTGACAGCGTAATCGGTGAACTTTCCCTGCGAACTCTCAAACCAAACTCTGCCTTCTATTTCGCGGCCTTCGTCAATTGCGGGAACTTTCTCAATCGCGATGCGCGGAGTTACGGAGTCCGCCGCCACGGTAACAGCCGCTCCAAACGGCAACGTCCCCAATGCGGTTATCAACAGCAAAGAGATGAATTTCCTAAACATAATAATACCTCCAAATTTGTTTTGAAAAAGCTAATATGGCTATAACGTCTTAACTCTCTCTTGACAATAAATAACCGCCTCGACTGCAACCTAACTCAAGAAGATTGCGCTTAACCTCGTCAGCAAGCCGGGCTATTTCAGAAGAATCCGCGCTTTGGGGGTCAAGCAAAACAGCGTACGTTATTTCGTCAAGTTTGTCTAACTCTGTCTCTATTTTTGCGGCTCTTAAATCAGAGCCGCTGTCAGGTTCAGCATACGCAAGGCAATACTCCAT
>JAISKY010000034.1 GCA_031260745.1 Oscillospiraceae bacterium | reverse complement strand
ATATTGACCTCGTAGGGCTTAACGGATTTGAGGACAGATACCCTAACGAACTATCCGGCGGTATGCGTCAGCGCGTGGCGATTGCGCGCTCGCTCGCGTACGACCCCGCGGTTCTGTTAATGGACGAACCGTTTGCCGCGGTTGACGCTCAAACTCGTGAGCTGTTGCAAGACGAGCTTATGCAAATTTGGGAAAAGACAAAAAAGACCGTGATTTTCATCACTCACAGCATTGACGAAGCCGTGCTTTTGGCTGACCGCGTAGTGGTAATGACCACTCGCCCCGGCAGAATCAAAGCCGTACTTGATATTAACCTCCCGCGGCCGCGTTCCGCCGCTGAAATGCGAGTGTCGTCAGATTTCGGTTGGATAACTCATAGGGTTTGGGAGCTGTTACAGTCAAATGAGGACAGTCAGGATACGCCTAAACCGGAGGACGACGGCAAAAGTTTAGCCGATGAAATCGGCTTTACCGCGCAAATCTGAGAAAAGGAGAGCGGATATGATACTTCTCGTACTTACGCGATGTCGAAGCTAAAAATAAGCGCGGTAACTATTAATAAAACACAATAAAAAAGGAGATTACAATATGAAAATCTATACCAAAACCACAAGAATAGCGATTTCCGCGTTGCTTTGCCTGGCGGTGATTGCGTCGCTTGCCGCGTGCGCCGAAAAAAGCGGCGGCGAGTCAACCAATACGCCGACGCCTACTACGGCATCCGGCAGTCAGACCGCGCCGGCGACAGCCGGAACAACAAACGCGCCGATAGCGGACGAACCGAAAGCTCCGTTTATTATTCGCGCGGCGGCGGGCAGTAGTCCCGATTTACGCGTCGCGGATACATTGGGCTTTTTCGCCGATGAAGGAATACAAATTGAATGGGTCGGCGACACTGCCGCGGGCATAAGCCCGTTCCAGCTTTTGGAACAAGGCATACTTGACCTTACTTCAAGCCACCCGCCCGCAATCGCGGAAGCGTATCTCGCCGGAGTAGACGTTAAAGTTATCGCGCCCGGCGCGGTTGACAACGAAAAACTTCCGCACGTCTATTACCTCGTTCGTAACGACAGCGAAATCAAGGAATTTTCAGACCTGACAGGAAAAAAGGTCGGAATCGCAAGCAGTACCGCGCCTTGTATGGACGGTTTCGTTAAGTACATAGCCGACGGCGCAGGAGTAGACTGGCATACAATCGACTTTGTAGTTTTACCCGAGCCGGGTCAGGAAGAACAAGCGCTTATAAACGGACAAATTGATATGACGACCTCTCACGGCGAGGCCGCGATTGCCGCGATAGAAACCGGCGAAGTACGCCTTATCGCGGACACTTGGGACGTTTTCGCGAGCGAAGGAACAGGACTTTCTCCGGTTGTAGTTCTCCAAAGTTTCGTTGACGAGAATCCCGACGTCGTTCAAGGTCTGGTTAACGCGCTTTACCGCGCCAGATTGTGGGCAAGAGATAACACGTGGAGTGAGGACGACCCCAATGACTGGCACGCGGCATACAGTACGCTTATGACGGACGTTCACCGTGACCGCGGAACCACAATTGAGGGCGGTTTCCGTCCGGTTTGGTACACCGCGGAAAAGAATACTCCCATTGACTGGTTACGCCAGTGGTTTGACATTGCCGAAATTGCCGGAACGTGGAAACACGGAGATATAGTTCCGGAGGATATACTTTGTAACGATTTCGTCCCGGAGGACGCGCCCGTTTCCGATAAGGAAATAAGTTACACGTCAAAATACTAAAACGGCGTTTTAAGACGAGGTATTCAGACAGTCGCTTTGGGCTTTGCAAAGCAAAGTCCAAAGCGACTACAGAAAGGAATGATTATAGTGAAGTCAGACCATGGAGTAATTTTTGAGAAAAAGCCGGGCGTGTTTTTCGGAGGCGTTGGTACAGCCGAAAAACTTCACGGCGATTTTAAGCAAGGCTGTTTACAGAACGTGAATCGCGCGTTCGGATTAGGACAGCAATGCCCGATTGCTACCGCTACGCGCGTTGTTCAGGCGATTGACAACTCCGTACTTATCGTACATTCGCCTATCGGGTGTACGGGCGTTATGAATATGGAGAACGGCAGTATGAAAATACACAGCCGCCTTTACGGATTACCCGAACGTAACAGTTGGATTATGACGACGAATATGGACGAGATGGACATCATTAACGGCGGCGAGGCAAAGCTGAAAGAAACGATTCTTGAAGCCGTACGCAGACACGACCCCGAACTAATATCAATAATGACGTCTTGCGCGTCCGGCATTATCGGAGACGATATTGACAGCGTCATTGAACAGCTTCAACCGGAACTTAGAGCAATTCTGCTGCCAATCTACTGCGAGGGCTTTCGTTCGCGTATACCTATGACGGGCAGTGATTCGGCATTTCTCGGAATCCAGCGTACAATACTGAAAGACGCGGAACCCGCGGCTGAAAAGCAAGACTTAGTCAATGTCGTCGTATTACCTACGACGGGTCCTAAAGACCGGGGTTATCTTGGCGAATTGCTTGGCAGAATGGGGCTTAAAGCTAACTTTGTGCCGTACTTCGGCTCGGTGGCAAGCCTGAAAAATATGGTTAACGCAAAGGTATCAACCTCGGTATGCGTTGCTTACGGCAGTGAATTGTTGGAGTTCCTAAAAAACAAATACGATGTTCCGTTCACGAAATACATTATGCCGATAGGTTCGCTGGAAACGGACGAATGGCTGCGCGAAATCGGCAGATATACGGGCAAAGAAAAAGAAGCTGAACAAGTAATCGCCGAGGAACGCGCGACATACTTAGACCGTATTAAGGCGCTGCGAACCCGCGTTGAGGGACGCCGCGTACTTATCTGCAACAACCTGATGCGCGGATTGGCTAACGCCGCGATTGCCCGCGACTTAGGACTTGACATTGAGGCGATTCAGTCAATCGTTTACACAGAGTTTATGAATAACGAATACGCCGGTTCAAGGCTTTCGGAAGTTATAAAACCGGACACAAAAATCAGTTTTAACGGTATGCAGCCGCACGAGTTCGTAAATCTGGCAAGAAAAGTAAAGATTGACCTGTATTTGGGTATGGGCGGCGAAAACG
>JAISKY010000026.1 GCA_031260745.1 Oscillospiraceae bacterium | reverse complement strand
TTGCACAATGAATCAAATTTTCAGAGGTTTTGGTATCGTTACAGGCTAATTGTCAGACCCAAGCTGCTTGTCGTTGCTTTGTAATTTATTTAGTAACCGAAAGAAATTGCAAAAAATATTGCAATCGCCTCTATTGTGTGTTACAATAAGAGTATGTTGCGAATGTTGTTATTTTCTATATTTTTAAGGAGGTAACGCCGTATGAAAATTGATAAAATAAGGTTTATCGAACCCGGCAATCCTCCGTACAAGCCGGGGCTTCGCAATTTATTTGTATACGAGGAAACCATACGTAATCCGTCGGTCGGTATGCTTACGCTTACGACTATTGTTAAGGAACGAGTCGTCGATACGCTTATGTACAGCGAGTCAATCTCAAAAATCCTATGGGACGACGTATTTGACGCCGATGTAATTTTTATCGGTATCTTTACGTTCGCGGCTACGCGAGGTTATGAGCTTGCGAAGTTTATTAAAGACCACTCCAACGCGATGGTGGTTATGGGCGGACTGCACGCGTCTATGACTTACCCGGAGGCGATTAACTCTTGCGACTACGTATTGCTCGGAGAGTGTGACGAATCTATTCTTGATTTTCTGTACGCGCTGAAATTCGGCAATCCCGTTAAGTTTCCCGGTATCGCTTATCTTGACGGCGGGAAACTTATTAGTACCGGCAGCCGCCGTCCTCCCGAACGCTTTGATACCGTTCCGGACAGTCAGTTGCTATACAACTACCGCAAAATGGCGGGACATAATACGCTGTGGCCGCAGGTTCACGCCTCCAGAGGTTGTCCGCATAACTGCGATTACTGCGCCGTAGTCCGGCATTTTGGGAATAGAGTGCGTACGCGTTCCGTCGATAGCGTACTGAATGACATTCGGCAGGCGATTGACTTCCACGACGCCGCGAATCCTAAACGCAAAATGAAAATGTTGTGGCTTACCGACGATAACTTCTTCGCTGACCGCAAATGGGCGGTTACGATACTAAAAGCGATTGCCGCCGCTAGGTTCAGCTATAATTTCACCGTTCAGGCGAGGTTCGAGGTCGGGTTTGACGATGAAATGCTTGACTTGCTGAAACTCGCGGGCTTCACCGAACTCGCGGTGGGTATTGAGTTCCTCGAAAACGAAAGTTTCGAGTTGTACAACAAGTCGGGAACCCGCGAGGAAATAGTCCGCTCAATTGAGAATATTCAAAGTCACGGTTTGGGAGTTCGCGGGCTGTTTATACTCGGCGCGGACAGTCATACTAAAGGAATCGGCAAGCGGCTCGCGGAATTTGTGAAACAGTACCGTATAAAAGGCGTATTGTTACAGTCAATGTACTTTGTTCCCGGAACTCCGGCGTATGATACTATGAAGGAGCGTCTGCTTCACCGCGACTGGTCGAAGTACAACGGAAGCGTAGTACACCGCCCCGCGAATATGACGCCCGCCGAGCTTCAGCTTGAGATTATCCGCGCGAGCCGCCGTATTTACTCGCGCAGGAATCTGATTAAGGCGTGGTTTAAGCGTACCGGAATTGAGCATCGGTTATTTATCGGCGAGTACCTCTGGCAGAAAAGCGTACGACGCCGTTTACGCCGCGAACTTCCGGATTTGCGTAACGCCGATAAACAGTGACGCGCCGATAAAGTATATTAACAAAGAGGCGGCGAAAAATCTTTCGCCGCCTCTTATTTGCGTTGTGTCAAAATGTCAAAATAGGACTGTCAATAAGCGCGGGGCGGAGCAAAAATGCTTGACAAAGGCGCGTTGTTGTTATATAATAGCAGTTACGCTGTGTCCGCGGAGCGTGTGAACTGCGTCAAGATAAGGAATTAAGCTCTTTTATCTGACGTATTATAAATCCATAGCGGCTGTTCAGACCGCTTAGCGCGTATACTGCGGCGTCCGTCATATCGGCGTCGGTCGAGCGGTTAAAGTCGGCGTACGCCGAGTTAAGCTCCGAGCGTATGGTTTTAAGCTCCGCAAGGAGTTTGTCGGACTTTTCATTTGTTGGTTTCGCGGACATAAATTCGCTCCCCGTATGGAAAGATTATATTTGTTAGTTTACACTATTTGGAGGTAAAATATACAATGGCGATAACAGTTTTGGTCGGTTCCCAGTACGGTGACGAGGGCAAGGGCAAAATGGTTGACTACCTTGCCAAGGACGTTGACTTCGTATCGCGCTTTCAGGGCGGCGATAACGCCGGACATACGGTAATTAACGATTACGGTATATTCAAAATGCACATTGTCCCGTGCGGAGTTTTTACTCCCGGAGTGATTAACCTTATCGGTACGGGAACCGTCGTAAACCCCGACTCTCTTATTGAGGAGCTTGACGCGATTGAAGCCGCCGGAGTTGATACCTCTTTGCTGTACCTTTCGGAGCGCGCGCATTTGATTTTGCCTTACCATTTGGAGCTTGACGCGGCGATGGAGGAAAACGGCGGTATCGGCACGACTAAGCGCGGCGTCGGTCAGGCGTACGCGTTCAAAATACTTCGCAAAAACCCCAGAGCGGGCGATTTGCGCGACCTTGACGAGCTTGAGCGTATCATCGACAGCGCGAAAGTCGCGGGGTTAGCTCCGAACCTGAACTATGACATACCGCGAGAGAAACTGGAAACGTGGGCGAAGCGGCTCGTACCGATGTTGGTTGACCCGCTGGAGATGGTTCACGCTCAGATTGACGGCGGAAAGAATCTGATGTTTGAGGGTCAGCTCGCGCTGCTGAAAGATATTGACCTCGGCATATACCCGTACGTAACGGGCTCGCACACTACGGCGGCGTACGCGGCGGTTAGCGGCGGATTCTCGCCTAAGCTGATAAGCCGCATTATCGGAGTTGTCAAGGCGTTTACCAGCGCGGTCGGCGACGGCTCGTTTCCGACGGAGATGTCCGACGCGGAATCCGTGCCGCTTCGCGGCACCGGAGAGAACCCCGACGACGAGTACGGCGCGAGGACGGGACGCTCACGCAGGCTCGGCTGGCTCGATATTCCGAGCTTGAAGTTCGCGACAAAGATTAACGGGTTTGACGCACTCGCGCTGACGAAAATGGACAAACTGGACGAACTGCGCGAGATTAAAGTTTGCACTCACTACACTACCGACAGTACGGAACCTGTGTACAAGATTTTCAAGGGCTGGCTGTCCGATACGTCGAAATGCAGGACGTATGCGGAACTGCCCTCGGAGGCGAAAGACTACGTAGAGTTCATTGAGAGCGAGCTTAACGTACCAATCCGCTACATAGGCAACGGACCCGCCCGCGCCGACGTAATTGACCGGATGTAAACGCCGAAAAATACGGGAACGAATATCCATTCGCTCCCGTATTTTATTCTTGACAACACGGTACACGTATGATACACTAATTTTACCAAAATATTTAGTAAAGGAGTGTACAAAACCAATAGTAATCCGCGATACTTTGTGTTTCTTTGAGCGCGGCAAGGCTCCCCCCGACGCTCCGCGCCACCCCCCTCCGAGAGGGGGGCAAGGCTCCCTCTTTGAGGGGGCTGTCGCCCGCGGGCGACTGGGGGAGTAAAAAAACTAAAATTACGGAGGAAAGTACCCGATGAAAAAACGTATTTTCACACTCGCGCTCGCGCTGATACTGTGTCTGTCGCTTATCCCGATGTGCGCTATGGCGGCGGATATTTCGGAAGTAAGCAAAGTCGGCGATACCGCCGACTTCGGCACATTTTTCGGGAAACCGATTGAATGGCAAGTCCTTGAAATTGACTCAACCGCGGGAAAAGCGTTGCTGATACCTACGGAATTAATTGGATTTTGGGCGTATAACTCCAAAAACGAAGAAACAATATGGGAAAACAGTTCCATCAGAAAATGGCTGAACGACGAGTTCTATAACAGCGTTTTTAGTGATTCGCAAAGAGCCGCTATTCTCGAAACGGATATTGAAAACAAAGCAAATCCCAATACCGGAGTTGGCGGCGGCGTTAACACAAAGGACAAGGTTTTTCTACTCTCCTATGACGAGGCGAACAAATACTTTTCAAACGACGGCTCACGCGAGGCGGAGTATAACGCCACCGAAGCGCAATACAGCGCGTTAGCAAAAGCGCTTGCCGATAAAAGCGTTAGTGAAAACTGGTATTATAAAGTCACATACGACGAAGCGATAGGCGAACTGTCATCTTATGTAGGTTATACTGACTGGTGGTGGCTGCGTACGTCCGGTCCCGAATCCGGCAGAGTAGCGTGCGTAAATTACAACGGTTCACTCGACAGGAACAATGAAATATTTGAGCCGCTTGGCGGTCTGCGTCCCGCGATATGGGTCAATATTAAGGCTTCTTCCGTAGGCAACGCTTCCGAATGGGCAACTCCGGAACTCGAAAAAGCGGACGAGCTTGGGTTAATCCCCGACATTCTCAAAGGCGCGGATTTGACTAAGCCGATTACGCGCGGAGAGTTCGCGGCGGTCTGCGTCAAAACCTATGAAAACCTCGCCGGAACCGCGGCATTACCCGTAATCAACAATCCGTTCAAGGATACTAACGACATTGAGATACTTAAAGCGTTCAACATCGGCGTTACGAACGGCTACAACGTAGAGCGCGACTTATACGAGCCTAATATTCTGCTCAACCGCGAAACAATGGCTACAATGCTTACAAGGGTATTCAAACGCACCACACTCGCGGGTTGGACGCTGGAAACTGACGGAGAGTTTACGTTGCCGTACACAATGCCCGCGTTGTTCCTTGACGACGCGAACATCTCCGCGTGGGCAAGAGAGAGCGTGTATTTTATGACGTCGAACGAAATAATCAAGGGCTATGACGCCGCCGGAGGTTTCAACTTCAAGCCGCGCAACTTAACCGAGGAAGATGAAGCTGTGGGCTACGCTCAAGCGACTCGCGAGATGGCGCTCGTTATCGCCGTGCGTATGGTTGAGAATTTAGGCAAATAGGGGAATAAGTACGGTTCTCTTGACGGTTCTCCTGTAAATTGACAAACTGACGGGGACGCGATATCGCGTCCCCGTTACTTTTTAAGGTTT
>JAISKY010000016.1 GCA_031260745.1 Oscillospiraceae bacterium | reverse complement strand
ATTATAGTCTATCACGGTCGCTAACATTTAGATAGTCCCTAATAGTGACCTCTTTCGCGTTTCGGGCAAAAAAACTGACGGCTTTTTTAATAGCCGTCAGAGTATTTGATGTTTTTCATTTTATGCGTTTCAGGAACATTTCGCGTAGCGCGGCGCGTTTACCTACGTCGAATTTTGAGAAAATAACTTTTGTTACCTTTTTTACGTACTCGTAGGAGTAGTTTAACTCGGTTCCGATTTCGCGGTTGCCGTAGCCCATAAGTATGCGTCTGAGGATTTTTTGCTCAGTATCGGTAAGCGTTTTGGCGTGAAAAACAAATTTATCCTCGTCGATTTCTATACTGCGGTTTTGTAACGCTCTAAGCTCCCGACGCTCTTTACCCCCGACCAAATGCACTTGCAAACGCGCGAGCAAAATTTCGCGGACAAACGGTTTTGTGATAAAATCTACCGCGCCGAAGTTCAGACCTTTAAGCTCCGCTTCGGGTTCGGTCAGTCCGGTAAGAAATATTACGGGGATATACTCCGCGCCGGGAATCTCGCGCATACGCGTCAAAGTTTCGTAACCGTCCATATCCGGCATTTGAATATCCAACAACATAATATCGGGCAACGCGCCCTTAGCCAAAAAGCGGAGCGCCTGTTCGCCGGATTTCATCAGACTGACCTCGTAAACGCCGCCCAAGAGTTCGTCCGCTGTTCTTAACAGGTTTTCGTCGTCGTCAACCACCAGTACAATATCGCGTTCATTCATCTGTGTCTACCCGCCTTTCAGTTTGTTCAAGATACGCCATAAGCAACTCCTCCGCCTTTTCAAACTCGATTGCGCGTACCGCTTCGCGAATTTCCTCCAATACCGCGGCAACCTCGCTGTCGTCGGTTTGAGCAATCAGACGGTCAAGCTCCAGTAACGCCGGCTTTAGCCGAGCGTTGTCGATATACATCAGCAACGCGTTTATACTTGCCGGAGCTTCGCCGTCGGTCGCGCTGGATACGGACGGAGCGAATCCGTCCATTCGCTTAATAAACGCAGTAAGTCCCTCGCTGACGCGTTCCCAAACCAACAAAAGCAACGGACAGGCGGCGCGAATATAATCAGCGTTACCGTCGCGGCAGTTTTGCTCAAGCGCGATAGCGATACGGTACAGATTCATCGCGCCTAAACCCCTCGCGCTGCTTTTCAGGCTGTGAACGGAGTGCGTCAAAGCGTTCCAATCACCGCTTGCCAGCATTGCGTTAACTTTTTTTAATTCCTTCGCGGAATTTTCCGTGAAAATCGCGGCGATGTTCTTGTACTGCGGCATATCGCCGCTGTAATAGCGCAGTCCAGTGTCAAGCGAAACTCCGAACCCGGCAAGTTCGTTTCCAAGTTCGCTTTTTATCTTGTCCGTAAGCCACGAATCCGCGCCGGCAGAGCTTTTCAGCACGAGTTCCTCCGGCAGAAACGCCAGTAACGAAGCCTCCAGTCTTTCCCACGCTACGGGTTTAGTCAGGTACGCGGCAAATCCGGCTGACAAAAGTTTCTCCTTAGTTCCGGCTATTGCGTCGGCGGTCAGCGCGATAACCGGAGTACGGAAACCGGGAATATCGCTTTGCAAACGCTTTAGAGTTTCCTCTCCGTTCATATCCGGCATCATATAGTCCAATAGTATAACATGGTACTCTGATTCTCGAACCGCGTCAAGGCATCGCGCTCCGCTTTCAACCATATCTACTTGCAGAAGCGTCCTTTGCAGGAGTGACTTTACGACCTGTAAATTCCCGGCGTTATCGTCCACAACGAGTATTTTACCGCCCGGAGCGATAAAACTCCCGCCCTCCGGCAAGCCGTCCGTATGTGTTCGAGTAGTACGCCAGTCGCCAAGCGGAGCGCCGTCCTCAACGGCTTGAGGAATCTCCGCCGTAAAATCACTGCCCTTGCCGAGTACGCTTTCCACGAATAGTTTACCGCCCATACGTTCCGTAAGTTCTTTCGCGATTGCAAGTCCAAGCCCCGTACCCTCGACTTTGTATTCATCAGCGCGGAAAAACGGATTGAACAGCGATTCAAGATGCTCTTTCGTGATACCGACGCCGGTATCGGAAACCGAAATCTTTAGCAGTATTTTGCCGCCGTCCGGTTTACAGTCGAAACGCAATTCAACGGAGCCTGAATCGGTGTATTTCGCGGCGTTGCTTAGAAAGTTGCTCGCAACCTGCTTCACCGCAAGATAACTTCCGCTGAGTTTTGAGGGCATATCGTCGGCAACTTGAACCGAAAAATAAAGCCCTCGCCGCTGTGAACGCTCCGAACCAATGTCAGCAAGTTCGCGGATTAAGTCTGCCGTGCGGTACTCGGCAACAGGCAGTTCCACGTTGCCGGATTCGATTTTAGACATATCAAGTATGTCGCTGATTATACCTAGCAGCGTACCTCCGGAGTTTTGTATACCCGCGGCGTACTCCGATATTTCGTCCGATTCAGTTTCGCGGAGTATCAGTTCGTTCGTACCGAGTATGAAATTTATCGGAGTGCGAATCTCGTGGCTCATACGCGCAAGGAAGTCGGTTTTAGCTTCGCTGAGCCTTACGGCTTCCTCGCGGGCTTTCTCAAGCTGCCGTTGCTGCTCGTTGTACATACGGAAATGCAAAAACATAGTAACGCCCAGGGAAATGCTTGCGGCATTGAATCCTACGATGATGTCCGTAACTATGTACGACGGCGAATCTACGACCGTAACCGCGTTCGGATAAAAATAAGCGATTATACAAATTCCCGTATAGACAAGCAACTCAAACGCCGCCATAATTATCGC
>JAISKY010000281.1 GCA_031260745.1 Oscillospiraceae bacterium | reverse complement strand
GGCGGTGCTGTTGCTCGAATTTGGAGTGATGAAGTTGTGGTGAATATACCTGGAGTAATTGTAAGTATGCCATTAGAGATATATGCTCCGGATGGAGAACCATCAAGAGACCAGTTTACAGTTTGCGATGGCTTGGCGCACGGTGAACCTTCGCCATGAACTTCGGCGGTGAAAGTAAGAGTACCACCGCTTGAGGCAGAAATAGTTGCTGTCGTAACGGGAGTGATTGTTATGCTATTATTGGGTGGCGTAAGTATATGCGGTGGCTCGTAGCGAGGTATAAGGTCATTATCACCTTGCTGTATAGTGAATGAAACATTGCCAGACGAGGAAGAAAGCGATAAAGTTCCACTTGCTGTGGTTCGTGTAGGTGTAATGCTAGTACCTGTTATTTTGTAAGTAAGTGCGTTAGTGATTTTGACATAGTGTGTTGTATAGTTGTAATTGGAAACATTATAAAGTGGCATGGAACCGAATGGAACAGCATATCCTCCTATTTCAGCAATAAAAGCAGTATCTACCGTTGTAGGAACTGTAATATCCGAGAAATTTACCGATGTATCAGAACTAATTGCAAAGTTTCCAAGACAATAGCTCATCAGTAAGACCAATGGAGAAGAACCTGTATTCCGTATACTTAGATTCATAAGTTTCAGATTGGTTGCGTTAACAGTAAAAGTATCTCCGGCAGTGGAGTTTGCTATTACGGTTTCAAGGTTGCTCGCTGCTAGATTACTTGTCAGATAGTACAAACCATCAACCTGCATAAGGGCTTCACCAGAATGACCAGCATCGTGGAATCCGGGTATTGTAGTTTGCGGTGAACTGCCGTTCTTAAAACCCACAGCAATTTTATTTGTATCACCGTATAATGACGGGTTTTTGAATGTATATAAATCTCCGCTGAAATTATAATCTCTATATACCCACTTACGGACAGGTACACCGACTGAAATAGATGTTTTATCAATCAGATACGCTGTTCTTGGAGCGAAATTGGCTTCATCGTAAGTGGTGGAGAAATCGTAACCTGTGGGGGTCATCTTTCCAACATCGGTAAGTTCAACTTTGTTTTTCTGTGTGGCAGCGTTTTGTGAAATGTCAATTGTACCGACGAATACGTCAGGAATGTTAGACGCATCCATTGTTATAGCGACTTTAGTTAGTCCGGTTATCTTGGTAGTATTTTCAAACAGGATTTTTCCAGATTCGATGTAATGCGGTTCGGATTCTGCAGGCTTAACGGTAATATCTATCGTCGGCTGAAAACGTGTAGGAATGTTTTTGTTACCTGGGTTATTCAAAAGATTAGTTTGTAGCGGGTGAGAGCCAAGAGCCAATGTAGCTAGATTTTTAATATCTTCGCTTGTTAGCTTGCCATCGTTTTCCTTATCAATTTGCATACGGGTTCCAGCATAAAATCCCCATAATGGATCCATTGCAGGCTCAATCTTCAAACCAGCTAAATCCACGTTAACTTCCGGATTAGGTACATAAGGCTTGCCGAGTTCAGATGGTAATCCGAGGTTTTCCTTATATATTCGACGGACAGTCACCTTTGTCAAATCCGAGGAAGGAGAATCAAGTATAAGCAAGCCGTCTGCATCGGTGCTTCTGATATATGCGGTTACGTTACTACCGCGTTCAATCTTAACGGCATAATTAGCAGTTGACTTTAGTCCGTGAACCATAAGCGTACCGTGAGTTGTAAAATAAATATTTCCTGTGTTGGTATCAAGAAAATCGCCGTTAGGTACTTCGGTGGGCTTTAATAAGTCACCGAATGTGCAGATTACGTTGTCAGGGTCTGCGTCATCATCGGCGGGTGCTCCGCCTTTGAGTTTTCCGAAATGTATATAGTAGTTGTCTAAAATTTTCTCGAATATATCGCGGTCAGACGGCTTTTGCAAGTCAAGCGACAGCGAACCTACTCCGTTGTTGTCGGGACCGACAATCGGAAGCCACGCGCTTGAGGTGATTGAGGAGCCGGCGGTGCTGATTAGCTCACCGAACCGCACATATTTTTCATCGTCAAGCAGATTCATAAAGTTGAAGCGAATCTTATATGGGGATTCGACCTCTATGCTTGACAATGAGGGTTGGTCGATAACGCGAACATTAAGTCTATAGTACATTCTGGTCTTGCCGTCTGCGGCGGTGACTTGGATATAAACTCTGTCCGCAAGGGTTGCGCTGGTGAAACTAAGCTTTGTAAATACGGTTTCTTTGTAGTCGCTTGCCGCGCTCGGCGCGGGCATTGTTCCGGTCTTAATGACGAATGCGATTTTTGCCATCGGGTCACGAGCTTCAAGAGTCAAATCAGCCTCGCGTCCAACTCTGCCCGGAATTGTAACGGTTAGTTCGAGTTTCGGGTCAGGATTACCTAGGCTCATACTACCGTCCGGCCAGTTGACGTTCGGGTCAACCGCTCGTATGGTGTAATCTTTGCCGCCACCGGTAATTTTTCCGCTGACAAGTCTTGCGTCGTCGCTTGCCTTGCGGAAGATTCCGCTCTTTATGCCTAACGGCGAGCCGTCTTTCGCGGTCAGGTTGCTGACGGTGATAATCGCGGTTTCACCTGATTTCATCAGCTTCAGCGACGACCCCGTGAACGTCAGCTTAACAATGGAGCCGTTGACGTCGGCGTAGTTCGGTACGTGCTGTTGCTGGTCCGCGGTGTACTTAACCGCGTCGCCGGTCAAACTATAGTTGCTCGCGCTTTGAGCTTTGGTTTTATCTACTTCTTTGGAAAATTCGACCTGTATCGTACCGTCCTCAAGCACGGTAACTTTTTTGACATTCAAAGCGTTCTCGGTATCGCCCATACCGACTTGCCCGGTTTCTCCGGGCGGAATCCAGTTTTCGGGAGCGTCTCCGGTTTTTACTCCGCCCGCGTCGGCGCTGACCTCAACGACAGCGCCCGAAACGGTAACGCGAGTTCCGGTGCCTTCCTCAACGGTAACGTAGCCAAGTACGCCGGTTCCGAAAATATTAGCGTCGTTAGCCCACGAGGTAACTTGAACCAGATGTCCGGAGCGTCCCGACTCAATCTGAGCGCCGTCCGCGCCGCGATTTACCGTTATGTGGTCAACATTACCTGCGGTGTAAATTTTCGTACGCTCCGCGTTTATCCTAATATCTTTAGCCGTAGCGTTTTCGTTTACTCTGACTTCCGCGCCGATACCGTTAAGGTCAATACTTTTAACGGTCGTGTTGTCAAGGTAAACCGTGGCGTCTCTAGAAACGAGTACGCGGTTGACGATACCGTCGATGAACACGTCCTCGCTGTCATTTTCGATGGCGATGGTGTTGGCTTCGGAGGGTTCGGAGAAACTGACGCGAACCGGACCGGTAGCCGGAGTAGTTTTAACGAAAACTGTTCCTACTCTGCTTTTGCCGCGAATAAGAACGCCGTTCTCACCGCCTCCGGTGACGTATACGTCACCGTCAACGATTACGTTGTCAAGTATGACCTGACCGTCGCCGACGCCCTGAGTAATAAACAGGTCGCCGTTGATGTGCATATCGTGAAGTTCCGCCCCGGAGGTATTGATTATAGTAACGCCGTTGATGTCGGTACTGTACATTTCACCCGAAGATATGTAACCGTAGACGATATTATCCAAAATCTGAACAGCCTCGGCGCGTGAGATTAGGCTTTTAGGGTTTAGGTAGCCGTCGGAACCTTTGACATAACCCGCGCGGATTAAACCGCCGACTTCGCCCTTTGCCCAGAATTCGCAGTCCTCCGAATCGGGGAAATTCAAGATTCCGCTTTCATCGGCGGAGATACGGAAAACTCTGGCGAAAACCGCGAAAGCTTCCTCGCGGGTGATGTTGTCCTCGGGGCGAACTCTGCCGCCGGAACCGTTGACTACTCCCGCGCCTACGAGTTTGAGGATATAGTCATAGTACCAGTCGTTTATGTTTATGTCCGAAAACGGATTGCCTGGAATATACTGATAGTTCATAGTCTGCGCGATAATTTTGAAAAGCTCACCGCGCTTAATCGCGGCGTCGGGGCGATACTCGTTGCCGGAGTAGCCCGAGATAACGCCTTTACTTGTCCAGCGGTCGATTGGCACTCTTGCCCAGTGAGATTCGGTGTCGCTGAAACTGACCGAGTTTGCGGACGGAAGTCCGGACAAACCAAATCCGAGTACGACAGCGATTGCTAAGGCAAGCGCCGTAAGTTTTTTTAGCGCGGTTGAAAGTTTTGACATAATAATAGTACCTCTTATAAGAGAATAGTTTACATTTGCAGTTATTATAACATATTTTGAGAGTAAGCGCAAGAGGTTTTTGCAATAAAAGAGTACATAATTCGCAATTTGTCGGTTTGACAGGGGAGTGACATAATTCGGACGACGACAGCAGGGAGAACCAACGATGGTCAACATAATCACATTACATAATAAGTTGACATAATATCGGAGGCGCGAAGTGGAAATTCCGCAAATGCTGAGAATGTCAAGTTTACATAAACGCATTACATAATAAGTTGACATAATGTGAGAAAATTGCGGCGCGTAACCTTAGTTCTGCGCCTTACGGTATAAAACATGCGGAAAATGCCGGAAAGTAATACTTCCGGCATTTGGTACTTTTATTAATAAACATAAAAACGAGTTTATATGAAATTACGGATTCGCAGCGGAACGTCCGCGTTAGCGGCGACGGATTTACACTCGTCGATTTCGCTTTGCGGAATTGTGTCTACGATTGTAAGCGTAACCTCCGGCACGTATTGACGGCAGTCCGAAGCAAATTTCAGCATCGCGTCAAACGAGGTTTCGCCGAATTCCGGGCGGCAAAGCTCGTTATAGCGTTTCGCGTCGGGAGCGTTCAGACTTATTGATACTGCGTCAATCAGACCGCTAAGCGGGGGAGCCGTAGGTTTACCGTTAATCAAATCGCCAAGCCCGTTAGTGTTGATTCGTACTTTTGCTCCGTTTAGTTTTAGCCATTTCGCGGTTTCGAGCAAAACATCAAACGCGCATAGCGGCTCTCCGAATCCGCAAAATACAACGCTACCGTAATTGCTTAAATCGCGGAGTTTCAGCTCCGCAATGACTTGCTCCGCGGAAGGCTCGGCGTCAAGCCATAGGCTGTCGGCGGAACCGACGCCGTCTTTATCGTTGCGAACGCAAAACTTGCACGCGCACGGACAGCGGTTTGTTAGGTTAATATACAGGTTGTTCCCGAGTTCATAAACAATTGACGACATTAGTTAGGTTGTTCCTCGGTTTCGGAGTTTTCCTCGTTTTCCGCTTCAATGGCGGCTATCGGGTCAACGATGTACTTTTTCACGACGGGATAAACTGTGAATATCGCGACGAATCCCGACATTGAATAGAACAAAAACGGCAGTGATAACAGCGTGACGGGAGTATACAGCAGTATAAGCACCGCAATTACAGCCGCGTCAGCAATTACGGCGATTGCGTTTCGCCAGAATCCCAGCAATACAAACCTTAGAGAGTTCATAATTATCTGAAACACGTTGAGCTTGATTGTTACGGCTTGCAAAAAGATGTATTGCCTGGCGAACGCGTAAACGACCAGTCCGATTCGCGCCAAAGACTTTATCGCGACGGACAAAATCATCATATCGCCCTCAACGTCAACCATCAAACCTCCGATTGCCGTGGAAACCAACGATATGGAAAGCGCGACGTCGATAATTCCGAAGATTACGCCTTGTCTGAAGTTCGCAAGACCCTTGGAGAAAAAATCAGAAACCCAGGCGTGTTCCTCGCGGGCGAAATTGCGGTATACAAACGTCGCGCCCATTGTCGCGGGTCCGTAACAAATGAGCGAAATTATCACAAGCGGCGCGTGAAGTATCTGCGGGATATAGGAAATCAGCGGTACCGCGAATATTTTAAGTCCGGGAATGAAATCCATCGCAAATTCCTCGCTACCCGTCAGTTGGAGGATATAGTTGCCAAAGATAACATATACGAATATCAGCAGAGGAAGCGTAAATAGGAAATAAAGCAAGTTCACGGACAATAACCGCCAGAACTTGCGAAAATATATTTCCCAAAACAGAAAGAAGCCGTTTTTCTTAGGAGCGTCCGGCAGGAGGTCCGGGCGCTCCTTGTATTTGAATCCGTTAAACATAATTACCTTGTTGAATAGGACAAATCAGCTTGCGAGCGCTCTCGGGTGAGTACGGTGGTAAACTTCGCTGATTTGATTTTCAATCAGTTTCTTATAGACTTGCGTCGATGAAATATCGGCGTGACCGAGCATCTCTTTCAGCGACTGGAGATCGGCTCCGTTTTCGAGCAAGTGAGCCGCGAAGCTGTGGCGAAGCGTGTGAGGAGTAATATCCTTCGTGATTCCGGCTTTTTCCTGATAGTTCTTGACTATCTTCCAAAAGCCCTGGCGCGACATACGGGTGCCGTTGACATTAAGGAATAACGCTCTGCGTGAAGCGTCGTCTGTCATGTGCGGACGCGCCGCCGGAATATATCTCGCGAGAGCGGCT
>JAISKY010000256.1 GCA_031260745.1 Oscillospiraceae bacterium | reverse complement strand
AGCCGCGAGCGGCTTACCCCAACGCTCCGGCTTGTCGCCCAACCGCTCAAAATACTCCTGGAACGTCAAATACGCCTTGCGATAGTCGCAGCCCGCCGCGACCAGTTTCGCGACGCTTTGTATTACGGCGTCATACGCCGCTTTGTACGGATTCGCTTCCGATTCGTATGGGTCGAACGCGAAGCTCATTACGCTGCAAGTTTCAGAATCGTAAGTCGGCGATGGCAATAATGCCGCCATCACTTGAGCGGGAGTACGCTGATACTTGCCGCCGTAAGGCTGAAGTACGCTTCCGGCTCCGACGGAACTGTCAAAACGCTCCTGTAAAGACTTTTGAGAACAGAAATTCAAATCCTTGACAAGCTCGGCGAGGTCTAACGAGTTTCTGCGCGTTTCGTTATCCGCGCTTTGCTCACGGATAAACGCGAAGGCGTGTTTCTCCGCGCCGTTGGAGTTCAAAAACTCACGCGAGAGATTAACAACCTCCTGACCGTTGAAACGCATAAGCATACGCGGCTCGACCGTTACGACCGCGACAAGCGCGGTTTCGAGGTTTTCAGATTCCGCGAGTTTACAAAACGCGTCTGCGTCGGATTTCGCGACCACAACCGCCATACGCTCCTGAGATTCGCTGATTGCAAGTTCCGTAGCGTCAAGTCCGGCGTACTTTTTGGGAACTTTTCCAAGGTCAATCGAAAGTCCGTCGGCAAGCTCCCCGATTGCGACGCTAACGCCGCCCGCGCCGAAGTCGTTACAGCGTTTAATCAGCTTCGCCGCGTCGGGATTGCGGAATAGCCGCTGTAGTTTGCGTTCCTCCGGAGCGTTGCCTTTTTGCACTTCCGCGCCGTTCTTTTCCGTAGTGTCGGAATCGTGAGCTTTACTTGAGCCGGTCGCGCCGCCGATTCCGTCGCGTCCGGTACGACCTCCGAGCAAAATCACAACGTCGCCGGGAGTTGGTTCTTCTCGCCTGACGTTCGCGGCGGGAACCGCGCCCACTACCGCGCCGATTTCCATTCGCTTCGCCGCGTAATTGGGGTGGTAAAACTCGCGGACAAGCCCGGTCGAAAGTCCGATTTGATTACCGTACGCGGAGTAACCCGCCGCGGCGGTAGTCGTGAGTTTCTTCTGCGGAAGTTTTCCCGGAATAGTTTCAGAAATCGGAACGCGCGGGTCTGCCGCGCCCGTAACGCGCATCGCCTGATACACGAACGCGCGTCCGCTTAGCGGGTCGCGAATCGCTCCGCCGATACACGTAGCCGCGCCGCCGAAAGGCTCTATCTCCGTCGGGTGATTGTGAGTTTCATTCTTGAACATCAGAAGCCAGTCCTGAATTTCGCCGCCAATCTTAGCGTCAACGTGAATCGAACACGCGTTTACCTCGTCGGAAACGTCAAGTTCTTTCAGACCGCCGCGCTTACGCAATACTTTAGCGGCAATCGTCGCCAAATCCATCAGCGTTACTGGTTTCGTTGACGCTAATTCCTCGCGGAGTTTGAGGTATCTGTTATACGCCGCCCGAATTTCCGGGTCGTCTATCCGAACGTCGTCAAGCCGCGTTAAAAACGTAGTATGGCGGCAATGGTCGCTCCAGTATGTGTCAATAACTTTAAGCTCCGTAACCGTCGGCTCACGGCGCTCTTCATCGCGGAAATATATCTGCATAAACCGCAAATCGGCTAAATCCATCGCGAGCGAATACTCCGAGCGCAACCGCTCCAATTCAATATCTCCGGCAAGCGTAAAGCCGTCTATTTTACCGACCGGAGCGGGTTCGGGGAAACTTTGTTCAAGCGTATCGGGCTTATCGGGCGAAGCCTCGCGGCTGTCCACGGGGTTTATCAGGTATGTTTTAGCTTTGGCTTTGTCAGCGTCAGACAACGCTCCGAAGAACAAATACACCTTAGCGTACGCCGCTTTCGGACGATTGCCCATCGTCAGCGCCTGAACGCATTGTACTAAGCTGTCCGCGCGTTGGTCGAACTGCCCCGGCAAAGCCTCGACAGCCAACGCGTAACTAAGCCCCGGCATAGGCGGGAGCGCGTCGTCGCAACAGTCGTCGCAGACAGGCTCCGAGAGTATCCCGCGCTTCGCCCGGACGTACGTATCCTCGTCAATGCCCTCTATGTCGTATCGGTTCGCGACGACGACGCGCTCAAGCCCCGAAAGTCCGAGGTTCTCACGTAAATCGTCAAGTACGTCCCGCGCCTCGATGTCAAATCCGGGCTTTTTAATACTGTAAGCACGATATACCATTTTACCTCCGCCAATGATAAATGGTTAATGATTAACTATCCGAGCGGGACAATTAACCATTTAGCATTAATCATTAACCATTATCAATTAGTATGTTTTAATAAACAGTTGGAAATACGCTTGCGGGTGAGCGCATACGGGACACAGTTTAGGCGGTTCCGCGCCGACGTGAACGTGACCGCAGTTGCGGCAAATCCAGTATGTACCTTCCGCGCGTTTGAATACGCTACCCTCCGTCAGATTCGCGCGCAAAGCGTTGTAACGCTCCTCGTGTTCCTTCTCAATCGCGCCGACGCCGGCAAACAACGCCGCGAGGTCAGCGAAGCCTTCCTGTTCGGCGACCTC
>JAISKY010000140.1 GCA_031260745.1 Oscillospiraceae bacterium | reverse complement strand
CCACGAGTTTCGCGCGGCGCTGTTTACTTGCGTACAGCATACCAAGCCCGAATTCCGCGTTGTCCTCGAACAAGCTGTTGCTCCACGCGGGACCGTGACCCGCCTTATTGACCGTGTACGGCGTACTCGGAGCGCTACCGCCCCAAATCGACGAACAACCCGTGGCGTTTGCGATGTGCATTCTGTCGCCGAACATTTGCGTTATCAGCTTAGCGTACGGAGTTTCGCCGCAGCCCGCGCACGCTCCGGAGAACTCGAACAACGGAGTTTTAACCTGTGTGCCTTTAATGCTGTTCGCCGCGAACGGAAGTTCTTTCTCCGATACGTTTTTAACCGCGTAATCGAACGCCGCCTGCTGGTTAAGTTGAGTTTCAATCGGCTCCATTACCAACGCCTTATTCTTTGCGGGGCATACGTTCGCGCACGAGTTACAACCCAAACAATCCGCCGGAGTTACTCCGATTGACCACTTATAGTCCTCGCAGCCCTTACCGGTCATCTTCGCCGCGAACTTAGTCGAGGCGGGAGCGTTCTTAGCCTCCTCCGCGTCGTACACGAACGGACGAATCGCCGCGTGAGGGCAAACCAGCGAACACTGAGCGCATTGTATACAATTTTCGGGTTTCCAACTCGGAACGCTAACCGCGACGCCGCGGCGCTCAAACGCCGCCGTGCCTTGCGGAATCGCGCCGTCCTTAGTGTCGGTAAACGCGCTTACGGGGAGCGAATCTCCGCGCATAGCGTTCGCCGGAATCATAATATTCTCAACGTAATCCGCTAAAGCCTTGCGGTCGGTATTAATCTCCGCTTTCCGCTCTCCGCTCTCCGCGTTTTTCCAGTCGTCCGGGATTTTGAATTCTTTGATATTCGCAAGTCCGGCGTCAACCGCCGCCATATTCATATTGACAATTTTATCGCCTTTAGTGCCATAACTGTCAATTATCGCCTTACGCATAGCTTCGTCGGCAACTTCAATCGGAAGAATACCGCTGATTTTGAAGAAAGCCGCTTGCAATATCGTGTTAGTACGACCGCCAAGTCCGATGTCACGCGCGAGGTGAATCGCGTCAACCGTGTAAAACTTAATATTGTTGTTCACGAGATACCGCTTCGCGGCGGCGGGAATATGCTCCGCGATTTCGTCGTCCTCCCACGGGCAGTTAAGCAGGAACGTCCCGCCCGGTATAATATCCTGAACGATGTCATACGTTTCAATATACGTCGGAGCGTGACACGCGACGAAATTCGCCTTAGTGACGTAATAGCTGGATTTAATCGCGTCTTTGCCAAAACGAAGGTGCGAAATCGTAACGCCGCCGCTCTTTTTACTGTCGTACTGGAAATAAGCCTGAGCGTTCAAATCGGTATGGTCGCCGATTATTTTAATGCTGTTCTTAGTCGCGCCGACTGTTCCGTCGGAACCGATTCCCCAGAACTTGCACGCGAACGCGGTACTCTTAACTTGGAAATTCGGATTTATCGGCAGCGACAAGTGAGTAACATCGTCGTTGATTCCGACCGTAAACCCTTTCTTAGGCGTATCGCTGAACATAGTTTCAAATACTGCCGCGATATGCTCCGGTTGAGTGTCCTTACTTCCAAGTCCGTAACGTCCGCCGACAATCGACATAGCGTTACTGCCCATAAGCGTACTGATAACGTCAAGGTAAAGCGGCTCGCCCTGAGCGCCGGGTTCCTTAGCGCGGTCAAGCACCGCGAGTTTCCTGACAGTTGACGGCAGCGCCGCGACAAAATGCTCAATACTCCACGGACGGTAAAGGTGAACCTTAATCAGTCCGGTTTTCTTACCCTGAGAGTTAAGTTCGTCCACGACTTCCTCCGCAGTGTTACATACGCTCCCCATCGCTACGATTACGTACTCCGCGTCCGCGTCGCCGTAGTAGTTGAACGGTTTATAGTCAGTACCGAGCCGCTTGTTGACCTCGTTCATATAACCCTCGACAATCGCCGGAAGTTTATCGTACGAGGAATTAAGCGCCTCGCGGTTTTGGAAGAAGATGTCGGGATTCTGCGCGGAACCTCTAAGCACCGGGTGAGAGGGCATATTAGCGCGCGCCCTAAACTCCGCCAGCGCGTCCTTGTCCAACATTTCGGCGAGTTCCTCATAGTCCCACATACTGACCTTCTGCATCTCGTGCGAGGTGCGGAATCCGTCGAAGAAATGCAGAAACGGAACGCTTCCCTTAACGGTCGCAAGGTGAGCGACCGCGCCCAAGTCCATTACTTCCTGCGGATTGTTGGCGCACAACAAAGCGTAACCTGTACCGCGGCAGCTCATAACGTCGCTGTGGTCTCCGAATATGCTTAGCGCGTGAGTAGCAAGCGTTCTCGCGGACACGTGAATGACGTTGGGCAAAAGCTCGCCCGCGATTTTGTACATATTCGGAATCATCAGCAGTAAGCCCTGCGACGCGGTAAACGTAGAGGTTAACGCGCCCGTAACGATAGAGCCGTGAACCGCGCCCGCGGCTCCGCCCTCCGACTGCATTTCAAGTACGCTGACTTTCTGACCGAAAATGTTTTCACGTCCGTTTGCCGACCAATCATCGACAAGTTCCGCCATAACGCTTGAAGGCGTAATAGGGAAAATAGCGGCTACTTCGGTAAAAGCGTACGCTACGTGCGCCGCAGCCGTGTTGCCGTCCATTGTTTTTACTTTACGAGCCATTGACTGAATTCCTCCTCTTTGAATCATTTACAGTATTCACCTATTATTTTATCACAATTCGGGCAAATATGCAAGTTATATTTTCTCGTTATCGCAAATATGCTGTGATATGTTCGATGATGTGTTAAACCTGCTCCCGGAGCGGGACAGGCGCAGAGCGGAGGAAATCCGTATTCGGAGCGGGAGCGGAGTTTCGGTCACGCTTGACGGAGGTTCGCGGGTTGATTTGCCCGGAGTTACGCTTACGGCTAAAGACGCGCTTGCCAGAGCGACAAATAACTCTATACATTCCGCTCAGGAAAGTCTTAGGCACGGCTATGTCACCGCGTACGGAGGACACCGAGTTGGAGTTTGCGGCTCCGCCGCCGTCAAAGACGGCGAAATTACCGCGTGGCGCGAGATTTCCTCCGTTAACATCAGGTTATGCAAGGAAGTCAAAGGCATTGCGGAATCGCCGTCGCTTAAAGGCTCAAACTTCGCGAGTGACGGCGCGCCCGCGTCTACTCTGATTATTTCGCCGCCGGGTTGCGGTAAGACTACGCTTTTACGCGACTTAATCAGAGTTGTTTCCGACAAGGGTTTTCGCGCGGGAGTTTCGGACGAGCGCGGCGAAATCGCCGCGATGCGTAACGGAATCCCGCAACTTGACG
>JAISKY010000131.1 GCA_031260745.1 Oscillospiraceae bacterium | reverse complement strand
CGATAAACCCAATGTTTATCGGACTTCGCCACTGGCAGGGGCAGAAGGAATCGAACCCTCGGCACTCGGTTTTGGAGACCGATGCTCTACCTGCTGAGCTATACCCCTATACTGATGCTTTATTTGCACTTTTGGCAGTATAGCACATTTCAAAACAAAATGCAAGAGTTTTTTTCTATATTTTCAAGTTCAGATATAGCTTACAGAGTTTCGGTTGGCTTGACTGCCTTATCCGTTGTGGTTCTATCCCGGTGCTTATCCTCATAAATTAGATTAACGAAATGTGTTATTGGGAGTGAGCAAATGGAAAAAATCTATCAGGACATATCCGAACGCACCGGCGGCGACATCTATGTCGGTGTAACCGGCCCGGTAAGAACCGGAAAATCCACTTTCATAAAGCGGTTTATGGAAACTCTGGTTATCCCAAACATAACCGACAACTACGCCAGGGAGCGCGCTAAGGACGAACTGCCGCAAAGCGCGTCAGGACGTACCATTATGACCGCAGAGCCTAAATTCGTGCCGGAAGAAGCCGTTAACGTACGCTTCGACGACGATACGGAGTTCTCCGTCAGGCTCGTCGATTGCGTCGGCTATATGGTAGAGGGCGCAATCGGAGTTGAGGACGAGAACGGCGTCCCGCGTATGGTTACTACGCCGTGGTTCGACCACGATATTCCGCTGGCTCAAGCCGCCGAAATCGGTACGCGTAAGGTGATTCAGGAACACTCCACAATAGGAATTGTCATAACCACGGACGGCAGTATCACCAATATCCCGCGAAGCTCGTACGTAGAAGCCGAGGAACGCTCCGTGCGGGAGCTCACCGAGCTTGGTAAACCGTTTGTAGTTCTGATAAATTCGGCGCGTCCGGAAGCGCAGGAGGCTCAGCGTCTGCAATATGAGCTTACTTCAAAGTATGACGTTACCTGTATTCCGGTCAATTGCCTGGAGCTTACGGGCGCGGACGTGTCGAATATCATCGGCTCCGTACTGTACGAGTTCCCGCTTACGGAGGTTGGAATCTATCTTCCGGCGTGGCTTGACGCTCTGCCGATTGACCACCCGGTAAAAGCGGACATAATCGGGCAAATACGCGGCGACTGCTCCGGGATTCGCAGAATCCGCGATGTCGAACCCTCCATCGCTTTGGTCGGAGCGTCGCCGAATGTCAGCTATGCCGGTATTAAGAACATTGCTCCGGGTACGGGAGCCGTAACCGCCGAGATTGAACTTCCGCGCGAGTTATTCTACCAAACGCTGAGTGAGCGCAGCGGTTTTGAGGTACTCGACGACGGCGATTTGATGTCGCTGCTGACCGATATGTCCGGTATAAAGTCCGAGTACGACCAAATCAAAGACGCGCTGAACGACGTAAAAACCACCGGATATGGCATAGTCTATCCGTCGCACGACGAGCTTAGGCTTGAGGAACCTGAAATCGTGCGGCACGGCGGTAAGTACGGCGTACGCCTGAAAGCGTCCGCTCCGTCGATTCACATGATACTCGCGAACATAGAAACCGAGGTTTCGCCCGTCGTGGGTGGAGAGCGTCAAAGCGAAGAAATCATCAGCTATCTGCTTCAGGAGTTTGAGGGTGATACGGATAAGATTTGGGCATCGAATATATTCGGGAAACCGTCGTCCGACATTGCCGGCGAGGGCTTGCAAAACAAAATCAAGAAAATGCCGGAGGACGCTCAGGGTAAGCTGCGCGAAACGCTGCAAAGAATCGTAAACGAGGGTTCCGGCGGTCTGATTTGCATATTGCTCTAGCCGCCGCGGGAAATGTATAATGGGTGAACCCGCGGGTTCACCCATTATACAATACGTTGTGCTTGGATTAGCCGAAGTATCTCGCGAGCAGACCCTCAAAGCCTTTTCCGTGACGAGCCTCGTCCTTCGCCATCTCGTGTACGGTGTCGTGGATAGCGTCGTAATTAAGCTCTTTGGCTTTTTTGGCAAGCTCAAACTTACCCGCGGTCGCTCCGTTTTCGGCTAGAGCGCGGAGTTCGAGATTCTTCTTGGTGCTGTCGGTTACGACTTCGCCAAGCAGTTCCGCAAAGCGTGAAGCGTGGTCGGCTTCTTCAAGCGCGTAACGCTTGAACGCCTCGGCGACCTCGGGATAACCCTCGCGGTCAGCCTGACGCGACATAGCCAGGTACATTCCGACCTCGGAACACTCGCCGTTGAAATTGTCAACCAGTCCCTGATAAACCCAGGCGTCAATTTTGTCTTTCGCGCCTACGCCGATGACGTGCTCCGCGGCATATACGGGTTTATCGCCGCCTACCGCGCTAAACTTGTCCTTACCCGCTTTACAGGTCGGGCATACATCGGGAGCTTCAGGTCCCTCGTGTACATATCCGCATACTTTACAAACCCATTTCATATAAAGTTACCTCCGTTTAGTGTTATATAGTTTTATTATCAAGGCCGGCGCAATCCGCGCACAAGCCGTGAAATACGATTCGGCAGCTATCTAGAATACAGCCGCTTTCTTCAATAAGCTCAATCCCGCCGACGGTGATTTTAGCTTCTATGTCGCTTATCTGTCCGCATTTTTTGCATATCAGATGGTTATGGTCCGACGTGTCCGCGTCGTAACGCTCCTGACCGTTAACCACGCCGACGGTTATTATGCGGCCGTCGTCCTTGAACATCGCGAGGTTACGGTACACCGTACCCAAACTCAAGTCCGGGTATCTGGACTTCAGCGAGCGGTACAGCCAGTCTACTGACGGGTGGTTTTTTGTATTTTTCAGCGTATCAAATATCGCGTCACGCTTTTCACTGCGTCTTGTTTGAGTATACATTTTCAGGTTGTGATTCTCCTAACGCTAATTGCTAACGATTCTTATTCCTATTAAGAGTTTAACACAACCGAATCTATTTGTCAAGCATTTTTTGATTTTCTTTTTCAGAATTGAGCTGACGCACGGAATACGCCAGCCAATCCATCTCCTGAATCTCCATCAGTGTCGGAGTTACGCCGCCCTCAATCCGCAGATTGCCCTCGTTATCGTTTATCGGACCCTCGAACGGGTGAAGCCCGCCGCTTTTCAGCAGGTCGCGGAATATTCTAAGCAGTCTGCCCGCGACTCCTACGACGCTGTAAACCGGAAATATATCCATAATTCCCGTTTGGAATCCCCAGCCGAAATGTACCGGACTTCCGGCTTGAGTTACGTCCGATAGATTCATACGCCCCAAAAGCGCGTCGCCAATCATCTTATCGTAGAACGGTTCCCAGTCCAGCGTCGCGCCAGCCAAGCTTTCAAGCGGAGCGCCGTTCGGCGCGAGACGATACAATTGAGCGTAAACCTCCGGGAACGCTTTGCGGTCAAGCGGATTGTCGGGCGAATGTTGGCAAAACGCGATGTCCGCTCCGTTAGCGGCGAACTCCGCGCGAGCTAAGTCGTGTTCCGCCCAGTCGTTTATTCCGCGCATAGTGTAGTTCAAAACCTCGCTGCGAGGGTTTATCAGCCTCGCGCCCAGCGCGAACGCGTTTACGTCATACGTTGAGAAATCCCAGCTTCTCGCGGCGGACATATATCCTATAGTCCCGGTTTCGCTCATTGCGGCGGACAAAATCCCGCACAGGAACGTCAAATCGTACATTTTACAAAAATAAGTGTGCAGATTCTTGCCCTCGTGAGGTGAGTCGCAGTTAAGCACCAAGGTTTCCGAGTGTTCCAGCGCGTAGCGCAGACTAAGCGTACTCATTGACGGAGAAGTAGTAAATAAAATATGTGGTTTTACCTCCGCGATTTCGGACAAAGCGCGATAGGCAAGCTCGCCGACCGGCGGGAGGTTCATAACGCGCTTAACAATCAGACGGTCGCCGTATTTGCGTTCAATACGCTTAATCGCCAAATTGTGCTGTGCCGTCCACAGATTGGTGTTCGGAGTTCCGAAATACGCGACCGCGATTATTAACTTGCTCGGAGCGCGGCTGAACAGACCCGGTCGGCTTCCGGACGGTTGAGCCGCGTCGGAAACCTCCAAAGTATTACGTTCAATGTCGCCCGCCGCGACCAGAAGCTGACCTTTGAAATTCAGCAGATTGCGGCGCAGGTCCTCTACCGTTACGTTGTACGGGAATCCGAAAACTTTGATGTACTCAACGAGAGCGTCGCCGGTCGTAAGGTTTATGTTTTCCGTTACGGCGGTTTTATATACGGCTCTGAATGTGCGTTGCACGCGGTTAATCAGTTCGCCGGCGTCCGCCTGTATGTCGGGATTAGCCTCAATACAGGATTCCGCGTAGTTGGCAAGCGCGGTGAAATTGCCGCGCTTTGTAAACCACAAGTCGTCGAAAAACATACGTTTGTCGTAGTCGAGAAATTCATAGTAGATGGAAATATCGTCGTCGTCTTCGTCGCGCTCCGGTATTAAGCGCGTTAAAACTGCCGACGCGGACGCGGCGCCGACGGCTTTAAGTATGCTGACGCGTTTATTACCTTCCTGAACGTAGAACTTGTTCAGGAACTGGTAAACGATGACGGGCTCGCGTATGCCCTCCTGAAGCTGGCTTGAGTAAACTTTCTGCCATTTAACCGCGAATTCGGTGTCATTTTCCAAAAGCGGCATAAAATTTCCGGCGAACGCGTTTGAGCGCGCGGCGGTTTTAGTTCCCGCGAGCGAGTCCAGCGGAATCTCGTGATAGCCTAAATTAAGCTCCCCGACTATCACCAGACCTTTGAGTATGTCGTCGAGAACGGCTAAGTAGCCGTCGGCGTCTCCGTGTTCGGACAGGTATTTTCGTCCGGCTTTGCGCGCGGCGATATACGCGGAGCGGCTTTCCTGGTCAGGCATTGTGATTCACCTCCGGTGAATAAAATTCAAAATATATAATCATTGTTACATCTCAATTATAAACTATTGTGCCAATATAATCAAGCAAAATCGGTAATAAAATTATTTTGTGCGAAATATTGAAAAAAAGCCTTGACAAGCGCGGCGATTTGTTGTATATTACAGGTAAGTTATGCTTAACGGCAAATTTGGAGGTACATAAATGGATAGGGATACTACGCTTAAATTAGCGCCGATTTTCAGGGGACTGTCAATGCTCCTGATTGTGTTGACGTTCTGTTCGTGGGCGTTGCCGTATTTCAGTTACGATGCGGACACGTTCGGAATTGACAACAGCAAGGGGCCGTTGCGGTTTGTGCCGCAGGAAGTTCCCGCTTACGCTGAAGTAAGCGCCGCAACTTACACGGACTATGTCACTCAGAATCTTCTTAACAAAGACACCGGAGCGTACAGAGTTACGCTTAGGTTCACCCCGACGGAAGAATTTGGTGTCTATGACGCGGACAGCGCGATGAGTTACAGCGATTATCTGACTCAGAATGTCTACGACAAAGATACCGGCGAGTTCAAGGTTTCGCTGAAAATAGCTGCCGCTGATGTTCCCAACGGAGCCTCGGATGACGGAACGGCGTATGTGTCGTATATCAACCAGTACGTAATCCCCGCGGTTGCGTCTAACTCCGATAGTAAGTTTTTGAACTTCTTTGCGGAAGATATTCCCGCTTACGATTCGGCAAGCGGAAGTGAGCAGGATTATATCAACCAAAATCTTTACGACCCGGCAACGGGCGAGTTCAGAATTCCGTTGCGTTTCATACCGAAAGATATTCCTCTTTTCCAGGCGGAAATCGGTATGACATATCAGGAGTACGCGTATCAGTATATTATTGACA
>JAISKY010000070.1 GCA_031260745.1 Oscillospiraceae bacterium | reverse complement strand
CTCCATATCCATCGCGTCAACTCCGGCGGCGTAACAGTAACGGCACTTCAGGTTACAGCGCGAGGTCGTCCAAAGTACAAGCGAGTTCATACCGCGCTAAGTCCCGATATTTGCTCCTGCAAACGCCCGACCGACGATACATAGGTTACGTTAAGGTTATTCCCGTACAGACGCTCGATTTCGCCGGGAGAACGCAAACTGAACACGGGCTTAACGCTGGAGCGTAACAGCTCTATATTGTCGCAGTTATATGTACCCAACGGGAAATTCGTGTCAATCGCGAACGCGGTCTTGTTTAGATAATCCGCCGCGACGGCTCGGTTAGTATCGGTGACTGGCTCGAAACATTCCTCGGAAACTATGGTTAGTTTCATTGATTCGGCAATGTGACAATCAATGTCGTTTTTGTGCAGTATTCCCGTAACCACTCCGTAGCCCATACGCGACAGCAATCTAAACACCGGAGTTCCCGTACCCGCGCCCGACGCTACGAACACGTCGGGAGATTTCTCGTTGCAAATCTCTAAACTGCCCATAACGGAATCGAACATCGCGCCCTCAATGTCGTAAAGACTGCTGATTGTGTCCTTGCCCACAACGTCCTCCGGTCTGCCCTGTGCCATAATCTTACCGTCCTTGACAAGCAATACGAACTGACAGCTTTTCACCGCGATGTCAACGTCGTGCAACGCGAGTATAACCGTCATTCCGCGCTCGTTTGAAAGCCGGTTCAAAATCCGCATAACCTCGATTTTGTGTTTGATGTCGAGATGGCTCGTCGGCTCGTCAAGCACAATTAACTGCGGTTCCTGAGCTAACGCTCTGGCAATCAGGACTTTCTGCTTTTCGCCGTCGCTTAGGCTAAGGAAATCGCGTCCGGCTAAGTTCATTGCTCCCACGGTTTGCATACTCTCGCTGACGATTCTGTGGTCGTCCTCGGTAAGCTTACCAAAAAATCCGGTGTACGGAGTTCGACCCATTGCCGCGACCTCGTAGGCGGAGGTCATATTGACGTTCAGTTTCTCCGTAAGCACGACCGCCATTTGCTTCGCCAACGCGCCCGGTCTGACCGAGTGAATATCCTCCTGCCCAATATAAACAGTACCGTTTACCGGCGCTAACATTCCCGCAAGCGTCCTGAGTATCGTAGATTTGCCCGCGCCGTTAGGCCCTATCAGACAGATTACCTGTCCTTTCAAAGCGTTAATCTTTACGTCGCTGATGACGGTTTTCTTGTCATAGCCGACGTTCAAATCCTGAGTGTGAATAACTTCTTTCATAACCGCTCCTTTTCAAACTGCACTTGTACGCAGCGACTCGCCGCTTCGTTCATAACCGCTCCTTTCGTCCTCCCCCCGACTCGCTTTGCTCGTCACCCCCTCCCAGAGGGGGGCAGGTGGTTCCGGTTCGGTGTCCGCGTCACCCCGCTCATCGAGGGGGGCAGGTGTTACACCAACGAGAGTGGGTCAGGGGGGAGTTCATAGCTTTTCCTTTCTCGTTAGCAAAAACACGACAATCGGAGCTCCGATTACGGCGGTTACCGCGCCTAACGGCAAATCGGCGGGCGAAAGTATATTCCGCGCCGCGAAGTCGCACAAACTCGCCATAAACGCTCCGCCGAGTATCGCGCCGGGTATAAGTATACGGCTGTCCGACGTATGGAATATTATGCGGCATATATGCGGTACGGCTAATCCGATAAACGATACGGGCCCCGCGAACGCGGTTACCGCCGCCGTCAGCACGCTTGAAATGAAAATCAGCGAGTACCTCGCGACCTTTACGTTTATGCCCATACTTTGAGCGTACTTGTCTCCCATATTCAACGCGTTCAGCGGTTTCGCCATCAGAAACGATAACAACAGCATCGGACACACAATCGCGTACATTATCTTCAGATGAAGCCACGTGAATCCCGCGAAACTGCCCATACTCCACATCGTGAAGTTGGCAAGCTGCTCGCGCTCGGCGAACGTACTAAGTATACTCGTCGCCGCTCCGCAGACGTAACCCGCCATAAGTCCGACAATAAGTAGCGTAATAATATTCTTAACCCGTACCGCCGCGAACAGGATTATCAGCATAATCGCCGCCGCGCCGATAAACGCGCCGATAAACAGGAATATCGGAGTAATACGCTGAAACCCGAACGTAATTCCGCCAAGCATTACCAATCCCACGAACAGTGACGAGCCCGACGAGATTCCCAGCACATACGGCTCCACAATCGGGTTGGAGAAATACGTTTGCAGTAAAAACCCCGCGATTGCCAACGCCGCGCCTCCGCACATTCCAGCAAGCGCTCTAGGCAGTCGAATCCGCTGAATTATCAGGTAGCCGGTTTCGCTTTGGTCCGCTCCTCCGAACACAATCCGGAGAATTTCCGGCACTGTAATATCCGCGGAACCCATACCGACGTTGAATAGGAATATCAACGCTACTCCCGCGGCAAATATAATGAACCACATCGCGGTCAGAAAAGGTTTTTTTGCCATAGCGTCTCCTAAATTCTGTCGATAACGGAAATGTCGAACTCCGCTTCCTCGAACGGTCTGCGGCGCATACGATGCGGAAGTACGAACCTCGCGGCATTGTTAACGTCGGCGTTGGAAACCTCGGTACGTCCGTCATAAGCGGCAAGGGTAATCGCGGTTTTCAGCATACCGATGTCGGCTCTGTGACCGTCAACGTCAAGCTCAATGCAAATCACCGCGATACGCCTGAGTATATCGTTACCGTAACGTACGTCCGGTAACAATTTCTGAGCTTTAACTATCTTCCCGCGAAGCTCCGCCTGTCGCGGTTCGTACTCCGCGAAAAATCGTTCCGGCTCGTTTTCGTATAATAGGCGGTTCTCCATAACTTTTACTCTGGCGTCCGCGTCGCGCTCACCCTCGACAGTGACGGATAACCCAAAACGGTCAATTAGCTGTGGTCGCAGGTCGCCCTCCTCTGGATTCATCGTGCCGACAAGGATAAATCTCGCGGGGTGGGAGTACGACACACCCTCGCGCTCGACGGTATTCACGCCCATTGCGGCGGAGTCCAACAGCACGTCCACAACGTGGTCATCAAGCAGATTGACCTCGTCAACGTAGAGGATATTGCGGTTCGCTCTGGCAAGTATTCCGGTTTCAAACTTTTTCTCGCCTGTCTTGATAGCGTGTTCAATGTCCAACGTGCCTACTACTCTGTCCTCTGTCGCGCTTACGGGTAAATCCACGACCCGCATCGCGCCCTCGTAACTTTCAATCTCCGTTTTGCCCTGACACTCTCCGCACAGGTGAGCCTCGTCGTCCGGGTCGCACCCGAATTTACAGCCCGTAACACGCTTTTGCAATGGCAAAAGTTCCGCTAACGCTCTGACCGCGGTTGACTTCGCCGTACCTTTCTCGCCGCGTATCAGCACTCCGCCGAGATTAGGGTTAACCGCGTTCAGCACCAGCGCGGTTTTCATATCGTTTTGCCCGACTATCGCCGTAAAGCAATATCCTCGTTTGGTTGGTGTTTCCATTGTTCGTGTACCTCCAAAATGCAAAAAAGTCGTCCGCGATTACTCGCGGACGACAAAATCAGACAAATTAAAAACAAACAATCGCGCAATATAGACGCAAACCGTGTTCTCAATATCCAATGCTCCGGAGTTCCGCAGAGCTGAATACGCCGTCAACATTCTGACGGCAAGGACACGGCAAGTATCCCGGCTTATCGCGTGAGCTCCGAACGGAGTTCGTTTTCCGGCGCCTTCCCGGGGATTATATTCCCCAGTGACATATTGCCCGAAAACATCGCGAATCACGGTAACGGCCTTGCGCGGGAATCGCCCGAAGGCTCACCCGACTTCCATAACCAAGTCCCGAAATATTCAATTTTGTTTAGCATAACACAGTCTGCAATAGTTTGTCAAGCATTTTTTTGATTTTTGACAAAGTCTTTTGGTGAAATTTCGACATTTAATTACAATTATATACAAAAATATTCCTTATTTGACATTCGTTTTCTTTTGTGCTATAATAGGTAAGGTTTATCTAAAATAGAGGAAATGACCACCGGATACCAACACGATAATCTCCGTACATATAAGCTGATAAAGTTGATTTTCGTAAGCGGGTTACAAAAAACAAAAAACTGTACCGTCAGAATGGGAGCGATAGATATGTTCATAAACAAAGTCACACGCCTGATAAAACACTATTTTTTCTCAGGGGATTTGTCCCGCGATGCGCGTTCACTCAATGTAGTCTGCGTTATTGGTTTTTTTGTAAGTCTTGCGGTGTTTATTATTCGCCTGGCTGTAGGCTTACCGCTCGTTATGACTATCATAGGCGCGGTTTATTTCGTTTCAATTATTATTTTGTTCATTGTCGCGAATTATTTTAACGCTCACCAGCTGGGAGCCTCGTTCACGATTATTGTAGTCGGCGATATTCTATGGCCGCTGACTTTCTTTTTAACCGGCGGCCTTGACAGCGCTATGGCTCCCTGGTTTGTACTCAGCATATTTATCTGCTTTTTCTACGCGCGCGGGTCAAAGTTAGTCTTATACATCTGTCTCCATTTCAGTATGATAATCGCCTGCTATTTGGTAGCGGCGATGCACCCCGAACTGGTCTATTCGCTCACTCCGACTCAACGTTTCTCGGAGCATCTTATGGCGAT
>JAISKY010000276.1 GCA_031260745.1 Oscillospiraceae bacterium | reverse complement strand
CAGCGAAACCGGCGACTATAAAACTCCGGTGAAAGTTGTTAGTTCGCTTTACCGCGGCAATGATACGCTGAAAACGCTTGACGGCAAAAATGAAGTTCACGATTTCCCGGATAAATACTCGCTTTGGGAGTTTGTGCTTATGGCGTATAACTTCCCGCAGATTTTAGCGCAGATTAACTACAAATCGTCCTTGCCGGAAGGTCAGAAGTATCACGACCGTTTTTACGACGCGAACAATAACGAAAGACCTTGGCGCACAATCAAAATCGCGAATATGGACCACGAAGATATTAATACCAATCCGCGGTTTATAAAGATGTGGTTCCTTGCGCCGACGCTTTATCAGATTATTCTCGGTGTCGTCGGTTTGCTGATGTGTTGGAAAAAGCGCGGTATAATGACGCAGTTCTTCCCGTTGCTGTTCGGCGCAATCGGAATTGTCGGTTATTTTACAAACCGCATATTGCTGTACAACAATTATCCGGCAACATACTGGGTACATATCGTAATGTGCATACTTGTACTTGCCAACGCAATTATCGGCTTCGTTATTCAGGCGCTTGAAATTAAGTCGCGTCCGGACGAGTATTACTTGCCGATGGTCTAACCGAAATCCGTTGCGGACAAAGTCGCCGCATTGAGATGTAAGTATAATATGTGAAAAAGCAATTCGCGGTTCGCGGATTGCTTTTTTTGTCTTACGAGTTATATCGACAAATTTTCCGCCCTGATTATGTTAAAATCAAAATGAAAACGGGAAAGAGAAAGGGGCAATAAAATGTCAGTTCAGACAACCTATGACAAAGGGGAGCTTCGTATCGCTTTGAATGGTGAGATTGACCACCATTCGGCGAAAACCGCAATGAACGAAATCTCCGACGCGATTGACCAAAAGCTGCCGCGAAACTGCGTTCTGGATTTAATGGGCGTAAACTTCACCGACAGTTCCGGAATCGCGGTGCTGTTGCGTACTCAGAAGAAAATTCACGAGCTTGACGGCGAGTTTTCGGTGGAAAACGTCCGAGCTCAACCGTCTAAGGTGTTCAAAGCCGCGAACGTCGGCATTATGGTCGCAATAAAGGAGTACAAATGATGAAAGCTGAAAACTACATAAAAATCGAGTTTCCGTCGCTGTCCGTAAACGAGAGCTTCGCGCGTAACGCGGCAGCCGTATTCGCGGCTCAACTTGACCCGACGCTTGACGAAATCGGCGACATTAAAACCGCGGTCAGCGAAGCGGTTACGAACTGTATCGTTCACGCGTATCCGAACGAAATCGGTAATATTCAGCTTAGATGCCGTTTGTTCGGCAAGAATACGCTGGAAATCGTTGTCCGCGATTGGGGCGTCGGCATTGAGGACGTGGAAAAAGCTATGGAGCCGCTGTTCACGACCGGCGGCGATGAACGCTCCGGTATGGGCTTCTCGATGATGGAGGGTTTTACCGACAGTCTGAAAGTCCGCTCCGTACCGGGTAAAGGCACGACGGTAACAATGAAAAAACGTATATCAAGCAGGGCGCGGCGTTGACGGAAGCTAAAGCTCAATCTTACGGAATACTCGATGGCAAGGGCGAGGAACAGCTTCTGCTGGAGAACGCGGGGCTGATTTGGAGCGTCGTACGGCGTTACTACGGACGCGGTACGGAACCGGACGACCTGTATCAACTTGGGTGTCTGGGCTTCATCAAGGCGCTGCGCGACTTCGACCCGAACTACGGCACGCGGTTCTCAACGTATGCCGTGCCTAAAATTGCCGGGGAGATTCGCCGCTTTCTGCGCGACGATGGAGCGGTCAAGGTCAGCCGTTCGCTCAAGGAAAAGGCGTACAAAATTACTCAAGCTCGACGCGAGCTTGAGCAAACTTTGGGTCGCGAACCCGCGTTGTCGGAGCTTTCGGCGGAAACGGGGTACTCGCCGGAGGACATCGCGGAGTGCGACCTCGCATCAGCTCCGATTGATTCGCTTCAGCGCGAATCCGGCGAGGACGCGCCTACGTTGGAGAATATGCTCGCGGACTTCACGATGGAGGATAAGATGGTCGAGCGCATCGCGCTGAAAGAAGCCGTGGAGTCACTTCCGGAGCGGGAGCGTTCCGTTATCGTGCTACGCTACTGGCGCGGGCTTACTCAGGACGCGTCCGCGAAACTGCTCGGAGTGTCGCAGGTTCAGGTGTCGCGCCTGGAGCGCAAAGGAGTAGAGCGTCTGCGCCGCGAATTGGCAGACCAACGCGACGCCGGTAAATTACCCGCGTAACCGATACTAAATCCCTCCGAGTTCCCGTAATGTCGCAATATCTATCGTTTGGATTGACGTTCTATCTCGCGGTAGTATTCGACCGCTTTAGTATACTTCTCCTGAGCCAAATCGTTAGCCTCGGACAGTCGGTGACGTTCCTCGACTATCAGGTCGTCGTGACGCGAGGCGCGTTTGGCTCTGCGTATAAACAACGCCAATCCGCACAATATCAGCGCAATCGCCGCAAACAGAATTTGCGGAATATCGCTCGCGTACCTTGACGCGAATCCAAGTACGCAGCCTACCAACATAATAATCGCGGGCAAAGTCGCCTTGCGGCTACCCCATAAAGGCTCCGCGAGGTTGGCTTTAAGCTGGGCGGAGGTTTGCTCCGCGTTCGCTTTCGCGCTTAGTAATCGCTCGTTAGCTTGCTCAAGTTCTGTATTCATTAGTTATATTTTTACTTTCATTGTTGCGTTCGGAACGATTCTACGCTTAGGCAAAGTCCGGTTTCGCGGTCAAGTTGGAACACCGCGCCCTCAATGCCGCAAACGCCGTCGGCGGCTTTGTAGTGGTCTTTCGGAATACCCAAAAACGAGTTGATTGACTGCTCGGGATTCATTCCGATTACGGAATTTACCGGGCCGGACATTCCCAGGTCGGTAATGTAGCCCGTACCGCGCGGCAAAACCCTCGCGTCGGAGGTCTGTACGTGCGTATGAGTACCCCACATCGCGCTGATTTGACCGTCTAGGTAATACGCCATCGCGTACTTCTCGCTGGTAGCCTCCGCGTGAAAATCGAGCAACGTGTATTTAACGGGATTCTTCGCCAGGAGTCTCTTAATCACTACGAATGGATTCTCCGGACCGTAGTCCATTCCGACGCGGCCGATTAGCGCGATTACTCTGACTTGCCCGAAACTAGAGTCAAACACTCCGTCGCCGCGTCCGGGAGCCGCGTCGGCGAAGTTCGCGGGTCGGAGAATAAAACCGTTGTCATCGAGGTAGCCGGAAATCTCTCGTTTAGAGTACGCGTGGTTGCCCAGAGTGATAACGTCCGCTCCGGCGTTCATAATTTCGTCGGCGTCCGCGGCGGTTAAGCCGCGCCCTGCGGCGTTCTCTCCGTTGACGACCGTGAAATCCGCGCCGAAATCGCGCTGCAAGCCGCGCAGACGCGAGCGCAGAAGCTTAACCCCTCCCGCGCTCGTAATGTCGCCGATTGCAAGTATGTTAATCGTATCTTTTTGCATTTGTTTCCAATTCCTCGTGTAAGATTGCGTAATAAAACACGTCGCGCCATTCAAAGTTAAGCGAGCTGTTTCCGCGTCTGCTTTTAATGAAATGCCCTTCGCGGCGCATTCCGATTTTCTCCATTATGCGGTAAGAGCCTATATTTTCCGCGTCGCAGTAAGCGGAAATGCGGCGAAGCTTAAGCGTACCGAACCCCAAGTCAAGCAAAGTTTTGCCAAGCTCCGAACCGTAACCGCGCCGCCAGTAGTTACGGTGAATCAGCCAGCCGAATTCAGGCTCGTCCGTGTCTATCTGCATCAGCGAA
>JAISKY010000205.1 GCA_031260745.1 Oscillospiraceae bacterium | reverse complement strand
GCGCCAGCGTGTAGTAATCGCGAGGTCAATGATTCTGAACCCTAAGTTCGTTGTATGCGACGAGCCTGTCTCCGCGCTTGACGTGTCAGTCCGGGCGCAGGTTCTCAACCTGATGAAGTCTTTACAACGTCGAACCAATACAGCGTATCTGTTCATATCTCACGACCTAAGCGTCGTCCGTTATCTCTGCGACCGAGTGGCGGTAATGTATCTCGGTAAAATCGTGGAAGTAGCGGCAAAGGACGACTTGTTCAACCGACCCGTACACCCGTATACAAAAGCGTTGCTGTCGTCAATTCCTATTCCGGACGTACACGTCAAACGCGGTGAACAAGTGCTTGAGGGAGATGTTCCAAGTCCGCTTGACCCGCCATCAGGCTGTTCGTTCCATACTCGCTGTCCCTACGCGGTTAAGGCGTGTTTTAAGGAGACTCCAAGGTTTGACGCAATAAAAGACAGTAAATCAAAAGACTATTATGACTGGCATTTTGTTGCTTGTCACCGATTTTCAGAGTTTATTTGAGAATATTTTGGAAAGTATTACGTCTTGACAATTATGCTTAAAAGGTGTATTATTAGGACAATGCAACGGCGCATTATTTGTGCGCCGTTGCGTTTTTTATTTTCCGGCTTCCCGGCGGCAACCCTCTTGCAAGATAAGAAAACAAACTAATCAAAAGGAGTGCGGTAATATGAACATTAACACTGAACTCAGCAAGATGAATTTGCTTACTCCACCGCTTCAGCCCGGTATCAATTGCGCGGCAAAATTGTACCGCGAAAGCGTGGAATGCTGGAATTCCGCCAGTCTTAAAGACCGGGCGCTGTTTTACCAGTTCTCAACTGGAGACTTTGATACAGATACGGTAGTCGTTCCTGACGCGTGTATGAATATACTAATCAAGTGCGGAACTGACTATTCACAGGCGCGCGTTTACGGATTGTTCTCCGAGCCTCAGACAATTAAGCTTGAGCCTAATTCCACCTACTTCGGAATAAAGCCGTACAGCAACACCGGAATCCACGAAGATAAAATGCGCCTTAAAGACCTTAGAAATCAAGGCGTAGAGTTGGGTTGCCTGTTTGCGAACTCAGAGCGTTTTCTTGAGCGCTTGTGTGAAAAGGAAAATTTCAAAGAACGCGTAGCGCTTTTCAAAGAATACGCAAGCCGCGAAATAATTGACTACGAATATCAAACCGGAGTTGTTGATTATTTTACAGTGCTTTCGTGTGTCGCAGACGGAGATAAACAGTACCGGGATTTTGTCGGGCAGATAGGGTATTCTGACCGCTATTTCCGAGCATGCTTTAACGAGGTATTCGGAATCGCTCCGAAAGTGTACACTTGTATTATGCGGTTTCAACACGTGCTAAGGGACTACATCAGCCGCGGAAATATGGATGACGACGTATATTTAGACTATGGCTATTACGACCAGGCTCACTTTATCAAGGAATTCAGGCGATTTACATTTATGTCTCCAAAGCAATACCTTAACATGTGCCGCCGCGAGATGCTAATCAACGGCTCGTCGTAAGTACCGCTTAATAAAGCGTTGACCGTTTTTTGTATATTGTTCGAGACAACCGCTATCATTTGTTCACGTTCGCAAAGCGTTAAAGCAACCGCCGGAGCGGTTAATCGCGGGTTTGATTGACGGCGGAAAAACCGTACGGTCGCGGGAGATTATCCCGCGACTGCCCTAACTATGCGCGTATTCTCAAAATGGCTTATCCGCCGGTAAGCCCAACGCCAACCTCGCGCAGATTATCGTTAAGTCCAACTTGCTCACTTGCCGCCGCGCTTCGAGTACCTGTGATGACAATAACATCGCGCACGTCAAATTCCAACAGGCTGAACATTTGTCGCGAGTAGTCGTAGTACGCTTGAAACCTACTCGCGTCGGGATTGCCCTGCGTCCACACGAGAATCAGTTTCTTGCCCGCGTTTTCCTCTTTGAAGGTCGGAGAGAAACGCGGTTTAATCTGAGCGAAAAGTCTGTCCGTGAACGCTTTCGTCTGCGCGCTCATTTGCCCCATATAAATCGGAACGCCGAGTACAAGCGCGTCGGCGGTTTTGAGCGCGGCGTAGACCGACTGCATATCGTCATTTATAACGCAGCCATTACCTTTGACGCACGCTTGACACCCCCGGCAGGGCTTGATGTCAAGCTCCGCCGACGTAAAAAGTTGCGTGTCCGCTCCCTGCGACTGCGCGCCGCCGAGTATTTGCTCAACCGCCCACGCGGTGTTGCCGTTTGGACGCGGACTGCCGCTGAATCCGATAATATTCATACGATTCCTCCCTATCTGTTTTTCTCGCTTCGAGCGTAGAAGAACGTGCCGACCACCAGGAACACTACCGTTATCGCGACAGTCGCGGCTATGCTGACGGCGGGGTTGAACATCACTACGTTTGCGTACTCCGGCGTTCCGGCGTAGATTACCGACCGCACCAAATCAAGGCTGTACGTCATCGGGAGTATGCGCGAGATGACCATCAAAATTCCGGACGTACTTGTTATCGGGATAATCGCGCCGGAGAGGAACATCTGCGGCATTGTGATTAGCATTACCGCGATGTTAGCGGCTTTGCGGTTCTTAATCAGCCCGATAAACAGCATCGCCAACGCGCCCGCCGACAGGCAAATCAGCGGCGACAATGCGAGAATTGCGAGAAATTGCGGAACTGACAGCGTGATTCCCATAAACGCTCCGACTATCAGAGTTCCGAGCATTGTCACGACCGCGCTGAACATCGAGCCGAGGATTTTCCCGACTACGATTGAGTATCGTGACACGGGAGCGATTAGCATTTCTTCTGAAAAATTGTCCTCGTGGTCGTCAACTAGCGTCGCTACGCCCTGCGATGTCGCCATAAAGAGCATATTAACCATCATTCCGATAAGCATAAACAGCCCGAAGTCGAAGCCCAGTCCGCCAGCCATATTCTGAGTCAGGTTGCCGCCGACCATTCCCATCATTACAATCGGCATTACGAGCGACATCGCCAGTGTTGACGGCGACTTGAACGCCACGGAAATCTCGCGGCAGATTATCGCCCAGATTGTTGAAACCTCGCGGAAGAACCGCGACGGTTTTCTGACTTTGCCGTCTGTGTTCAGCATTGTATTTGTCATTGTAGTTGTATTCATTTTAAGCAACCTCCAAACTAGTTTTGTCTAAGTGTAAAAATTCTACGTAAGCGTCCTCAAGCGAGGGTAGACATACTTTCGGCGTCGGGTCGAACGCGATTTGACGTTTCATTTCCTCCGGCGAACCGTTGAACGCGATTTTGCCGTGGTTTATCAGGCAGACAGTATCGACGTTCTCCGCCTCGTCGATGTAATGCGTCGTGAGGAAAATCGTCGTGCCGTAGGTTTTTCGCACGGTGTTGATATAATCCCACAGCATACGGCGGCTAACCGCGTCAAGTCCCTGAGTAGGCTCGTCGAGGAACAATACCTCCGGCGTGTGAATCAGACTGCGGATAATCTCCAGCTTGCGCTGCATACCGCCCGATTGTTTTTTTATCGGTTTGAAAAGCGCGTCCTCTATACCAACGATTTCCGCAAGCTGAGTGACCTGCTCCTTGTATGCTTTCGGCATTAGCGCGAATGTAGGGCGATAGCCGTACAGCCCGTACAGC
>JAISKY010000260.1 GCA_031260745.1 Oscillospiraceae bacterium | reverse complement strand
TCGGCAAGCGGACGCGAACTATTCATAAAGCGGAAATTCCTTGCACAGCGTTGAAACGCCGTCGCGGATAAGATTCTCCGAAGCCTCGAATTTAGTCGCGGCAAGTTTGACATATTTCGCAATCAACGGCATCTCACGCTCCGTAAGTCCGCGCGTCGTTACCATAGGAGTACCGAGCCTTAACCCTCCGGTTACTCCGGGTTTCAGCGTATCGCCGGGCAGTGAGTTCTTATTCGCGGTGATATAGACCTTGTCCAAACGCTGTTCAAGCTCCAATCCCGTCAAGTCGAACGGACGTACGTCAACTAACATCAGGTGATTGTCCGTACCGCCGGACACGAGCTTAAATCCCTCCGCGAGCAACGCCTCCGCAAGCGCTTTAGCGTTCTTTACTATTTGCTCCTGATAGGTTTTGAACTCGGGCGCAAGCGCTTCTTTGAACGCAATCGCTTTCGCCGCGATAACATGCATTAACGGCCCGCCCTGCGAACCGGGGAAAATAGCCTTGTCCAGCTTTGCCGCAATTTGAGCGTCATTCGTCAGCAGGAAACCTCCGCGGGGTCCCCTAAGCGATTTGTGAGTAGTTCCGGTAACGACGTCCGCGTACGGTAAAGGCGACGGGTGCGCTCCGCCCGCTATAAGCCCCGCGATGTGAGCAATATCCACCGCGAAATACGCGCCGACCTCGCGAGCGATTTCGCCTAGTGTTTTGAAGTCAATCACGCGAGGGTACGCGCTCGCGCCCGCAATAATCATCTTGGGGCGATTCGCTTTCGCAAGTTCCCGAACTTCGTCGTAATCAATCGTCTGAGTGTCCGGCTTCACGCCGTACTGCACGATATTGTAGTTTAGTCCGGAGAAACTTACGGGCGCGCCGTGAGTTAAATGCCCGCCCTCCGACAGTTTCATACCCATAACGGTATCGCCGGGCTTAACCAGCGCGTGGTATACCGCGTAATTAGCCTGAGAGCCGCTGTGCGGCTGAACATTGGCGTACGCGGCTCCGAACAGCTTTTTAGCGCGTTCCATCGCGATACTCTCAACAACGTCTACGTTCTCGCACCCGCCGTAGTAGCGGTGTCCTGGATAGCCCTCCGCGTATTTGTTGTTCAGTACGGTAGCCATCGCGGCAAGTACGCCGGGCGAAGCCGCGTTCTCCGACGCGATTAGCTCCAAGTTACGTTTTTGACGGTTGTATTCGTCGGATATAGCCGTACCGACTTCCGGGTCAAGCCTTTCCACAAAGCGCATAATATCATTAAGCAAATTAGTAACCCCCATATTATCATCTTTAGTCCAATGACAGTATACACCAATCCGTCTGTTTTGTCAATCAAAAAAGCAAATCCGCGAACGTATATTCGTATTTATTATTTGCCATTTTTTGAGCGGCTTAGTGAGATTATTCTCACAAATCGCAAAAAACTCTTGACAAAAAGATTAGTCTGTGCTAACGTAAAATCAGATATTCGGTTAATTAGAGTTGGAGGTGCTGGTATGGCGCTTACGCTAAAAGACGTTTCGGTCGGAAGCAGAGTCAAAGTAGTTAAGGTAGTCGGCTCCGGCGCGGTCAGACGCCGGATTATGGATATGGGAATTACAAAAGGCATAGAGCTGTACGTACGCAATTGCGCCCCGCTCGGCGACCCGTTGGAGTTAATTGTGCGCGGATTCTCGCTCGCGCTCCGCCGCGAGGACGCGAAAATGATAGAAATAACAATTAACAAATAATAATTGTAAATTATTGCAGACTATTGTTGATTAATTAGGAGGTACGATGTCAGTCACTATAGCATTAGCCGGAAACCCAAATTCCGGCAAGACTACGCTTTTTAACGCGCTGACGGGTTCGCGGCAGTTTGTGGGGAACTGGCCCGGAGTTACCGTAGAGAAAAAAGAAGGCAGACTGAAGGCTCACTCCGATGTGATTATTACGGATTTGCCCGGTATTTATTCGTTATCGCCGTACACTCTGGAGGAAGTCATCGCCCGGAAGTACATATTGAACGAAAAACCGGACTCTATCCTGAATATTATCGACGGGACAAACCTGGAGCGCAACCTTTACCTGACTACGCAAATACTGGAGCTTGGAGTTCCGGTAGTTTGCGCGGTCAATATGCTTGACATACTGGAAAAACGCGGCGACAAAATTGACCTGTCGAGGCTTAGCGAGGCCTTGGGGTGTCCTTGCGTGTCAATCTCCGCGTTGAAAAGCGTCAACGCTTTGTACGCCGCCGAACGCGCGGAGGAATGCGCGAGGTGTACTCAGGCTGACAAAGAAGCCGAGCTGCTTAATCCGCCCGTAAAGTTCAACGCTCCGACCGAGAAAGCTATAACGGAAATTATCGCGGTTTTGCCCGAAACGGAGAAAACTCACATACGGCGGTTTACCGCGATTAAACTATTCGAGCGCGACGAAATAACCTGTCAGCGTTTCGAGGGTTCCGGACTTCCAGACGTCGAGCCGACTATCGCGGCCGCGGAGCGCGAGCTTGACGACGACGCCGAAAGCATTATCGCTAACGGCCGCTACGAGTTCGTAGAGGGCGTAGTCGCGAAGTGTCTTGTCCGGCATACGCTCGGTACGTCAGTCACCGAGAAAATCGACAAGATAATGCTGAATCGCTGGGCGGCTTTACCGTTATTCGCGGTTATCATCTTTTTGGTTTATTACATATCGGTCAGCACCGTCGGAACTTTGGTTACGGACTGGACAAACGAAACTCTGTTCGGTGAGATTGTTCCGGTCGCGGTCGAGGGTTGGCTTGATGCGGCGAACGCGGCGGACTGGCAGCGCGGCTTGATACTCGACGGAATACTCGCGGGCGTCGGAGGCGTACTCGGTTTCGTACCGCAAATGCTGATATTATTTTTTATGCTCGCGTTTTTGGAGGCTTGCGGGTATATGGCTCGTATAGCGTTTATTATGGACAGGCTGTTCCGCAGATTCGGACTGTCGGGCAAGTCGTTTATACCGTTCGTAATCGGTACGGGCTGCGGAGTTCCGGGAATTATGGCGTCGCGCACCGTCGAAAGCGAATCCGACCGCCGTATGACGATAATCACCACGACATTTATGCCGTGCGGAGCTAAACTTCCGGTTATCGCTTTATTCGCGGGCGCGTTGTTCCACGGCTCCGGACTGGTCGCAATAAGCGCGTACCTAATCGGTATCGCGTCGATTCTGATTTCCGGACTAATATTAAAACGCCTGAAAATCTTTAAGGGCGAAGCGTCGCCGTTTGTTATGGAGCTTCCGGATTATCATTTGCCGACGCTGACGAACCTTTTACGCTCAATGTGGGAGCGTGGGTGGAGTTTTATCAAAAAAGCCGGAACGATAATCCTGTTAAGCTCCGTAATCGTGTGGTTTTTGTCGAGCTTCGGATTCACGGACGGCAAATTCGGAATGGTGGAGGACATACGCTTTGGTTTGATGGCGACAATCGGCAATATGTTCTCGTGGCTGTTTATTCCGCTTGGGTTCGGAAGTTGGCAGGCGACAGTAGCGGTATTTACGGGCATAGTCGCGAAAGAGAACATCGTCGCGACCTTGGGAATCCTGTACGGTATAGACGGAATCGCAAGCGCATTTACTCCGGCGGCGGGATTCGCGTTTTTATTTTTCAATCTGCTGTGTCCTCCGTGTTTCGCGGCAATCGGAGCTATTCGGCGCGAGATGAACAGCGCGAGATGGACGGCGTTCGCTTTGTGTTACCAATTCGCGTTCGCCTACGCCGCCGCGCTATTGCTTAGGTTAGTTGGCAGCGTGATATTTTGACGCGTAACTCATTATTTTGATAATAGCGAACGCGCTGCCGAGATGGCGGCGCGTTCTTCCGGTTTTATTTACTGTCACACGCTTTTGATAATCGCGGCGAGTATCGGCAGCGTAAGAATCGACAGCAGCGTACTAAGCGACACTAACCGCGCTCCCGTCTGAGCGTCGCGGTTAAACTGCTTCGCGAACATCGCGGTCACCGCCGCCGATGGAGTTCCCGCCAGTATTACCACCGTGCAATACAGCAATACCGGCAAATGCAACGGCCACAGCGCGACCGCAGTAATCGCGGGAAATATAACAAGTTTCAACGCGCTTGCAAGGTACAACGCGCCTTGTTTGAACAGCTTTAGTATATCAGCGTCGGCAATCTGCGCTCCGATAACCACCATCGCGAGCGGTGAATTTATATCGCCCAAAAGTTTCAGGGAGTTCCCTATCGGCTCCGGCAGTTTGAAATTCAGAATAAACAAAATGAACCCCGCTACGAATCCTATCGTACCCGGATTCAGCAAGGCCTTGCCGATTCCTCCGCTTTTTTTACCGTCGGACTTATCCATCAGCAAAATGCCGTGAGTCCACTGCGCCAGCGAGAACACTACGAGAAAAATACTCGCAAACAACATCGCGCCCTCGCCCAAACAAGCGCGAATCAGCGGGAAACCCATAAACCCGTTGTTAGGGTAAACCATTCCGAATCTAAGCACGTCGCGGGTATCGGGTTCTGTTCGCCGAAATGTCAGATAACTTACGATAATCGTAAATCCGAAGTATCCCGCCGCGCACGCCGCCGTTATTCCGATGTTGAGTAACAGCGACATATCGCGCTCTAACTGCAACGAGTCAACGATTATGCACGGAGCCACGATATGCAAAAGCAGATACGTCATTTGGCTAAGCGTTTCGTCCGCTAGCCTTTTCGTTTTCCTCATCGTAAATCCGACGCCCATCATTATAAATAGCGTCAGAACCTGTCCGGCGACTACAACCAAATTTTCAAGCATTATTAAGTATTCTCTCTACCAATT
>JAISKY010000218.1 GCA_031260745.1 Oscillospiraceae bacterium | reverse complement strand
AACGGAACGAACTACTCGCAGTTTATCCACGGATTGAAGCTCGCAGGGGTGGAGATGAACCGCAAAATGCTGTCGGAGCTTGCAATTCACGACCCGGGCGCGTTCGCCGCGCTTGTCGGTACGGCGAAAGGAGCTGTCGCAAAATGAAAAAGTTAGACGCTAAAAAAGACGTAAGATGTATGAGTTGTTCCGCCTGTGAAGTCGCGTGCTCACAGGCGTACTACAAGCGGTTAGACCCAAGTGTGTCCGCCGTACAGATTGCGGAAAATAAACAAGGCGTCGTGCGTCCAAAGGTTTGCGTACAATGCGGAAAGTGCGCGAAAAACTGTCCCGTCGAGGCGATTACTCAAAACGCCAAAGGCGTGTATATGATAGATAAGAAAAAGTGTACGGGCTGCGGCAAATGCGCGGAAGTGTGTCCTTTCGGAGTTTGCATAAAAGCTCCCGACCGCGAAACCGCTACTAAGTGTATCGCGTGCGGGATTTGTGTAAAAGTCTGTCCGATGGAATTGTTGTACATTAAGGAGGACTGATTATGTCAGGTCACTCCAAATGGGCTAATATCCGTGAGAAAAAAGGTAAGACAGACGCTCAGAGAGCAAAAGTTTTTACTAAAATCTCCAGAGAAATTATCGTAGCGGTCAAGGAGGGCGGCGGAAATCCGTCGTCCAACGCCAGGTTACGCGACGCGATAGCGAAAGCCAGAGCCGCGAATATTCCTAATGACAACATAAAACGCGTTATTGATAAAGCGTCAGTATCGTCCGAGGCGGCGTATGAAACCGGAGCGTACGAGGGCTACGGTCCCGGCGGCGTCGCGGTTATCGTGGAAACGATGACGGACAACCGCAATCGCACCGCGTCTGAAATGCGTCACGCGTTTGACAAGTACGGCGGAAATCTTGGAGCGCAAGGTTCCGTTGCGTGGAGTTTTGACCGCAAGGGCGTACTTCGTATTCCGTCCGAAGGCTTAGACGAGGACAAAGTTATGGAGGACGCGCTGGACGCGGGAGCCGTTGACTTTGGCGCGTCTACCGCTGACGGTGACGACGGTGAAATTGACGTTTTCGAGATTCTGACGGAGTCTGATTCGCTTGGCGAAGTTCGCGATACGCTTGACTCGAAAGGGTATACGTTCAGCTCCGCGCAGCTTGAACTTGTTCCGCGGAATTACATTGAACTGACCGCCGAGGCCGATGTGGTGAAACTCGGAAAGTTGTTGGATATGTGAGAGGACAACGACGATGTTCAAAACGTCTGGCACAACTGTGACTGACAATGATACAGTTGACTGAAACCGAGAAAAAAACGCTGCCCATCAGGACAGCGTTTTTATTACGGATTTATTCATTCTTCGTTAGGGTCCGGGATTTCGGGAATATTGATTACCGGGTAAACCGCTCCGCCGTCCTCGCCGCTATTGCCGTTAAGCTGAACTTGCGGAACTGTGCCGTTCCATTGCAGAATACGAGTATAATCAAGCAAAGCCGGGGTTAGGCTTTCCGCTACGACTTGGTTAGCCTCGGCCTCAGCCGAGGCGGCGGCTCTGACGGAGTACGCGTCCGCGTCGGCGGCTAGTTTACGGCGCTCCGCGTCTGCCGTAGCCTGAATTACCTGACGTTCCGCTTCTTTTTGAGCGACGATGTTTTGCGATTCCTGTTCGGTTTGAATTGTCAGTTTATTTTGCTGAGCGACCTGTTTGGCTTCTACGGCGTTCGTGAATATGTCGGTAAAGTCAATATTCTCGATGTTAACGCTAACGATGTCAATACCGTAGTTTCTCATATCCGACTTCATCAGACTGCTTATTTCCGCCGCAAGTTCGGTACGTTTTTCAATAAGCCCCTCGGCGGTGAAACCGGAGAACACCAATTTGACGTTTTCAAGAACTCGCGGATAAATAACGGTCTGGTAATAACTTACGCCGACGTTGCGGTAGAGGTTCTGCGACAAAGCTCTGTCAACGGTGAAGTTTATTGAGCCGATAACGTCTGTTTGCTGAATATCGGAGGAAAATGCCTCAAGCTGGAATGGTTCCCTCTGAACGCGGTTGTCGATATTAACAACTTGCTGATACGGCAGTTTGAAGTTGACGCCCTCGGTAAGTATATCGCCCTCTACCTTGCCGAACGTGACTAAAACTCCGGTGTGACCCGCGGGAACGCTTGTCACGCAACTGCCGATAATAAACAGCACCGGAAGCAACGCGAAAAATTGCAGTTTGCGCGGCTTCCAACTGCGGCTTTGACGCGTATACGCGTTTCCGTTACGGTCAAAAGCTTCTGAACGCGTAACGGTGAATCCCGTCAGCACGTATACAACCACAACTCCAATGATAACCAAGACAATCCAGGTCATAGTAATTTCCCCCCTGTTTTTTGTTTGGCGCGTTCAAAACAACGCCGTATGGGCGGACCTTAGGTGTCCGCCCGTTCTTTTTCATATTAGCTTCTCAATATCGGCGGCAACGAGCCGCTCAACATTACAAAAGCGTCTGTGTAGGCGGAGTGTTAGTCGCCGTACTTCTGCGCGAAGTAGAAGAAGCAGCTTGACGCCCACGCGCTCCAGAACAATCCGCGCTCACCGAACGCGGTAAGACTGCGTTCCTCTTTACCTGTCAGCGAGTTGTAGATATGGAAATATCCGTGGTTCATCAGCGCGGTAGCATAATTATTCGCGACTGACTTCGCCAAATCGGAGCGTCCGCATTCTTCAAGCGCAAGAACCATAAGCATCTGCGCGGGAGTGATAACGCTGCCGGAGG
>JAISKY010000201.1 GCA_031260745.1 Oscillospiraceae bacterium | reverse complement strand
AATCCCGGTACCGCTTCAGCGTACAGGAATGGCAATACGCATAACGCCTCCGCGACTCGAAACTGCACCGGACCGAAACTCAGCGGAGCCAATACCATCGTCAGCGCAAAGTACAATGCGGCAATTGCCGCTCCGCGCGCCATCTTTGTTGTCGTCATTTTGAGACTATCTCAACTTTCTAGTTTTGTTTAACGGAGGTGGAAGAGCACCCCACTTATTAAATTAAAAATTATAAATTATAAATTAGTCCGAATCGCTTTGTAGTCGGTTGGAAATGATACGTTGCCGTATTAAGTAAATTTATAATTTATAATTTATAATTTATAATTTATAATTGTTCCTACCAGTTGCCTTTTTTTATTTCAAGTAAATCGGCCGGACGCGAAAACAGCGTGAACCCGTTTTTCTCGTAGAACTTATGAGCGTCGCGCGTCAACAGACAGATATGCCGTACCGGTTCTAGCTCCGCGGATTCCAGCAAAAACTTAATCATCTTCTGACCGTAACCCTTGCGGCGGTATTTCTCGTCAACGAACACGTCCATAATATACGCGAACCGAATCTTGTCCGAAACCGCTCGGCAGCAACACATCTGATACCCGCCGTCATAACCCGCCGCGATTACCGCGCTGTTCTCAAACGCCGTTTTGATTTTGTCCTCGGTTATTCCGGGAATCCAGTACGATGTTGACAACATTTCCGCAACGCGCTTAAAATCAGTATTTTCCGTACCGTACTTAAATTGAATATCAGCCATTTTGAGCCAAGTTCTCCAGTTCTTTTTTTATATCAATCCTCGGAAACAGCGCGGAGCGTTCGCCGCCAGCTAACTGAGCCTTAATTTTTCCGCACGTTTCAGGCATAAACGGAGTCAGCAGTTCCGAACACTCGTCAATCACGTACAGTAAAGTGTTAATAACGCGCTCAAGCTCGGAGCGTTTAGCTTCGTCCTTAGCCAACACCCACGGCATTGTTTCGTCGATATACTTATTCGCGCGGTCAAGAGCGTTAAAAACTTCCGTCAACGCGCCCTGAAACGCGAATTTCTCCATTTGTTCCTCGAATTTCACGCGGGTTTCGGAAATAAGCGCGACTAACTCCGCGTCGGATTTCTGCTCTCTGCTTTCCGCGTTCGTATCTACCTCGTACTTATCCGCCATCGACAGCGAACGCGAAACCAAATTACCCAGGTTATTCGCTAAATCGGAGTTAATCCGAGTAATCAGACGCTCGTTAGTGAAGTTTCCGTCAATACCGAATGGGAACTCACGTAGCAGGAAAAACCTAAGTGCGTCCACTCCGTAGCGTTCCGCGAGTATAACGGGGTCAACGACGTTGCCTTTGGATTTGCTCATCTTATCGCCGTCGAATACGAGCCAGCCGTGTCCGAATACCTGTTTCGGCAGCGGCAAATCTAACGCCCACAGCATCGCGGGCCACAAAATCGAGTGAAAGCGAACAATCTCCTTACCGACAAAATGCGCGTCAGCGGGAAGGTAACTCTCAAAATCACTATTCATCGTCCTGCGCGGGTTCGCGCCCATATCGGCGAGATTGTCTGCGTCATTACTCATAAACCCAAGCGGAGTATAGTAGCTGAACAAAGCGTCCACCCACACATACACGACGTGTCCGGGGTCGAAGTCAACGGGAACTCCCCATTTGAACGTGGTGCGCGATACGCATATATCCTCAAGCCCCGGTTTGATAAAATTGTTGACCATCTCGTTAACTCTGGAGCGCGGGAGCAGGAAATCCGGTTGTTCCTCGTAGAGTTTAAGAACGCGTTCCGCGTATTCGGACTGCTTAAAGAAGTACGCTTCTTCCTCCGCGTCCTGAACCTCGCGACCGCAGTCGGGGCATTTGCCGTCAACGAGTTGAGTTTCCGTCCAGAAACTCTCGCACGGCACGCAGTATTTACCCTTGTACGCTCCCTTGTAAATCGCGCCCTTGTCGTACAGCGCTTTGAAAATGCGCTGTATTGCCTTAACGTGGAATTCGTCCGTAGTCCTTACGAACTTGTCATAGGAGATATTCATCAGTTTCCACAAGTCAAATATGCCCTCGACAATCTTGTCGAGAAACTCCATAGGTTCCAGACCTTGTTTTTTCGCCGCGGTTTCAATTTTCATACCGTGTTCGTCAGTACCCGTAACGAACATCACGTCAAAACCCTTTTGACGTTTGTAGCGAGCCATAACGTCCGCCGCGACGGAGCAGTACGTATGCCCTATATGCAAATCCGCCGACGGGTAATATATCGGCGTAGTGATAAAAAACTTTTCTTTGTTTGCCAATTCAGTATCCTCCGTAATTCAAGCTTAATTTTATCATTATAGCACGCAATCGCCAATATTGCAAGAACTTTTCTCGTTTGATAAACTCAAGGTATTTTATGACTTGGAATATGGAACACGGAGTGCAGACTATTGCGAAAAAAGCGCCCGAAAGGGGCGTTTTTCCACTATTTTATACTTTATAATTTATAATTGCAAAAGATGTTGCCGCCGTTAGCGTCCAGACCTACGAACAGCGGGAGTTTGTCCACAGTCAGACGCTTGACGCTTTCGCAGCCGAGTTCCGTGAATGCGATTTCCTCCGCCGAGGTAATATGTCTTGCGATTAACGCTCCCGCGCCGCCAACGGCGCAAAGGTAAACCGCTCCGGAGCGTCTGATTGCGTCGGCGACCTCCGAGCCGATTTCGCCTTTGCCGATTGTCGCGGCAAGCCCGCGAGCGAACAACTCCGGCGCGAACTTGTCCATTCTCGCGGACGTAGTAGGCCCGCACGAACCTACGGCAAAGCCGGGCTTCGACGGAGTTGGTCCGGCGTAGTAGATTACCGCTCCGCTAATGTCAAAAGGCAACTCGGAGTTTGCGTCAATCAGCGCAATCAGCTTCTTGTGAGCCGCGTCACGCGCGGTATAAACAGTTCCGGTCAGCAACACTCGCTGTCCCGCGGTAAGCGTACGGGATATTTCCGGTAATTCGCTTACGTTTATTTCAATAACTTCCATATTAAAATATTACCACACCGCATTGGTTTTGTCAACGATTTTTTACGTAGAGCAGTTGCAGAGTAACAGAGTTATATGT
>JAISKY010000181.1 GCA_031260745.1 Oscillospiraceae bacterium | reverse complement strand
ATCGCGACAATGAAAATCGCCGCAGTAGCCGCCGCCATTGTTCCGTATTTGAACTTACGCGACTTTATCTCCTCGCGTTCCGCCGCGAACGAAACTTCGGTAGCGACAGGCGCGGGCTTAGTTTTCTTAGTGTCTTTGTTATCCTGCATAATTTTAGAATCTCCAATTTTAGAATTATAAATTGTAAATTCGCCGTATGGCTTACCGCCCTGTTATCAACCGCAAAAAGCGGTCAAGTTAATTTATAATTTTTAATTTTTAATTTTTTATCGTCGTTACAGCCAGCGTTTCCGCTCAATCATACGCACGGTTAGGAAAACGAATATCGCGGTAACGCTGATATAGTAGATAAAGTCCGCGACCGAGAATACTCCCATATAGAACGTGTTGAATCTGCGGAAGATTGATACCCAGTACAGTACGGCTTTCAGCCACTCCGTTTTAACAAGCGAGTACGCGAAATCAATCAGGAACACTCCCACGAATATTCCGAGGCTCGCTATCGCGGCGATGAACTGGTTTTCCGTCAGCGACGATACGAATACTCCGATTGAGATGTAAACCGCGGCCGCCGCGAGTATCGCGATGTAGTTGCCGAATACGCTTCCCATATTAGGCGTACCGAATATGGCGACGATTATAACCTGAATGAACGTCAAAGCAAGCGCGATTACAAATACCGTATACGCCGCAAAAAACTTTCCGAGTACAATACCGCTTGCCCTGACCGGAGCCGTAAGTAAAAGCTGGTCTGTCTTTTGCTTGTAATCTTCGCTTATCGTACGCATCGTCAGAAGCGGTACGACGATAATCAACGCGTACAGCATCATTTGCGAAACTCCGCCGAGATTATTCGTAGCCTGCTGTATGTTAGTAATGTAAAATACCGCGTTGACAATCAACAGGAACGCCGCAATGAAAACATAGCCCAGCGGCGAAGTGAAATACGCGCGAAGGTCGCGTTTATATATCGCTTTCATTTCTTTGCCCCCTTGTTCGTTACAAGCTGCATAAATATGTCCTCAAGCGACAAGTCCATAGATTTAAGCTGTAGTATCGGATAACCCGCTTTTGCCAGCGCGCTGAACATCGGCTTGCGAATATCTACGTTAGGTTTCGCCTCGACAAGGAAATCGTACGCGCCGGGCTCCGCCTGAATCGTGACGTCGGCGTACTGAACGCCGTCTATTTCACGCAGTACCTTTTTTATCGCGTCTTGAGGACCCGCGACGCGAATGGTTAGTTTGCGGTCGCCGGTAATTAACGCGCTAAGGTTTTCCGGACGGTCGTCCGCGACAATCTGACCGTTATTGATAACGAGTACGCGCTCACATATCGCGGAAACTTCCTGCAATATATGTGTGGACAGTATTATCGTACGGTTTTTGCCCAAAGACTTGATGACGTTTCGGATTTCGATAATCTGCTTAGGGTCAAGTCCGACGGTAGGCTCGTCCAATACAAGCACTTCCGGATTTCCGATAAGAGCCTGAGCAAGCCCGACGCGCTGTTTATAGCCCTTTGACAGGTTACGAATGAGCCGTTTATAGTGGTCGGTCAATCCGACAAGCTCACAAACCTCGCCAAGATGAACCTTACGCTTCATACCCGTAACCAGTTTAAGTTCGTATATAAAGTTAAGGTATTCCTCAACGGTCATATCCGGATACAGCGGAGGCTGCTCCGGCAAATATCCGACCTTGTGTTTAGCGTTCATCGGGTCTTCAAGTACGTCAATGCCGCCGATATACGCCGCGCCGCTGTTCGCGCTCAAGTAACCGGTAATAATATTCATCGTCGTAGTTTTTCCCGCTCCGTTCGGACCGAGGAACCCGACAATTTCACCCTCGCCGATTGCGAACGAAATGCGGTCTATGCCACGCTTTTTACCATAAGTTTTGGTCAGCGCGGAAACTTCAATCATTAGTTACTCACCTCACTCCCCACAGTATATCACAGGTTCTTAACATTTGCAAGAATTATTTTTCTATTCTCAGAGATAATAATCGGAAATTTTCAAGAAGCAATTTACACTTGTAATCGGCGTTAAAATCTGATATACTACACGATATGGAAAATTACAATAATATTACTGACGTTTCGGAGCTTTTCGCGGAAATCGAACGTCACGGAAAACTATATTACGAGCAGGACGCGCCGGAGATTACGGACTTTGAGTACGACGCGCTTGTGCGTCGGTTCAAAGAGCTTGGCGGAACTTTACCGGACAAAGTCGGCGGTTCGCCGTCGGAGAAATTCGCGTCGGTTACTCACGCGGTACCGCTGGACAGTTTACAAGATGTGTTCAGCGAAAGCGACTTACTGAACGCTCACGGCGGTATGATAAACTCCGGATTATTAACCGAATTTACGGTTGAACCAAAAGTTGACGGTTTATCGGTCGCGCTGACCTATACTGACGGAGTGTTTACGCTGGGCGCGACTCGCGGCAACGGCGTTGTCGGCGAGAACGTCACGGAGAACCTGAAAACGATACGCTCCATTCCGCGAACTCTTTCGGGCTCGGGTGTAATCCCCAAAACATTAATCGTTCGCGGCGAGGTGTTTATGCCTAAATCCGTTTTTGACGAGCTTAACGCGGAGCGTGAGCTTAACGGCGAAAAACTGTTCGCTAACCCCCGAAACGCCGCCGCGGGAGCTTTGCGTCAGCTTGACCCCAAGATTACGGCAAGCCGCAGGCTTGATATTCGCGTATTCAACTTGCAGTTAGCGGAGTTCTCCCCCCTTAACCCCCTCTCGGAGGGGGCTGGACGCGAAGCGACCGGGGGGAGCAAAACTCACGCGGAAACTTTGGAGTATATCAAATCGCTGGGTTTTCCGACAATACCGTACAAGCTGTGCAAATTACCCGGTGAATGTCTTGCGGAAATAGCCAAAATCGGCGCGGAACGCGACGCTTTTGAGTTCGGTATCG
>JAISKY010000161.1 GCA_031260745.1 Oscillospiraceae bacterium | reverse complement strand
TTGGCGGAAACGGGATTCTTGACGTAGTGTTCGGCTCGCTGGCGACGCTGGCGGCGGCAATCGCGGCGCGCAAATGCCGAGTTAAGTGGCTGACTCCGCTTTTTCCTGTGATTATCAACGGAATTGTGGTAGGCGCGGTATTGGCGTACACTCTGGTGCCGGACGCGATGGCGGAAATGTTCCCGATATTCGCGGTCGAGGTCGCCGTCGGAGAGTTAGGCGTTTGCTATCTGATTGGGCTTCCGTTGCTATTGGCTATGGAGCGTCTGACTAAGCACAAAGAAGCGTAATCAAAATTTCGCACCTCAAATCACCTCTCGGCATATAATGTACTGAGAGGTGATTTATGTGTATTCAAAACGTATATCGAAGTCCTTTGAGAGCGCTTCGGAAATTGAGTTCTCCGAGCGCGACAAGTTTGTAATATTCAGTGACATTCACAGAGGTACGGGCGACGTGAACGACAACTTCGCCGCGAATCAGAATATTTTTTTCTATGCCCTAAGCAGTTATTATGATAAAGGTTACACCTATATTGAGCTTGGCGACGGCGACGAACTTTGGGAAAACAAACGTATTGAGCCGATAATCGCGGAGTATTGCCACATATTTTGGCTGATTGACAAATTTCACCGCGACGGCAGAATGATTATGCTTTACGGCAACCACGATATTGTTAAGCGAAGCGAGAAATGGCGCTCCGCGCATATCTCGAAACTGCCCACGGACTCCCACTGTTCGTTGGAGTCAATACTTGACGGAGCGGAAATCTCGGAAACTCTGATACTTCGCAATAGCGACAGCGGAAAAGCTTACTACCTGATTCACGGACATCAGGCGGAACTGCTTAACAGCTCGTTTTGGAGATTGTCGAAGTTTTTAGTAAGGCACATTTGGCGTCCGCTCGAATCGTTAGGCGTAAAACAGCCGCTTGGCACAGCCGAACACCGCGCGAAGATGGAAAAAACCGAGAAACGCCTGATTAACTGGTGTAAAGAAACCGGGAACTCGTTAATTGCGGGACATACTCACCGCCCTCGTTTCCCCGACGGCGAAGCGGAGTATTTCAACGCCGGAAGTTGTGTTCACCCGCGCTGTGTCACAGCGATTGAGATAGCCTACGGCGCGGTTAACCTGGTTAAATGGTCGGTGGAACCCGACGGAAGTATTCTGCGTATTACCCGAACCGAACTTGAAACAATTATTATTTAATTTATTCTAATTAGCAATTACTTCTATCAGGTAATTTCTACGGCGGTCGCGGACTATTATCTCGTTTGTAATCTCAAAGCCGCGTTCGCGCAGGAACAGCGATAATTCCAACTGCTTCGTGTTAGGTTGAAGTATCAGCGTCTTACCGACGTTAACGCCCTCAAGACACTCGATAATACTGATAATTGTTTCTCCGCCCATACCTGCGACTACGAGCGTATCCCAAGCGTCAAGATTTACCTCGGCAAGTCCGTCGGAGCGAATGAAACTGATTTTGTCATAAACTCCGTAAGCCCGCGCCGTTTCCTCAGCGCGGGCTAAACAATTTTCTGATATGTCGGTCGCGATTGCGGTTTCGCAAATTCCGTTTACAATAAGCCACACCGGAAGCAACGCGTGGTCTGTTCCGACGTCGCATATTCTTGAACCTTTGGGAACAAGTCCGGCAATTGCGCTAAGGCGTTTCGGAAGCCTCAAACTAAGCTATTACGTGAATATCGCAGGACGCCTGAGCGCCGTTGACTGTTACCGTGATTTTGCAATAACCTTTTTTGACTGCGGTTACAACGCCCTTTTCGCTTACGGTAGCGATAGTGCTGTCACTTGAATAGTAAACGCCGTCCGTACCGCCGTTAGCCTTTAGCGTAAAGCTGTTTCCGTATGTCTTTTTATTGGACACGCTAAGAGTAACGTCCTTGTTGCTTAACTTGATTGTTCCGTCAGGGTTACCCGTACCGCCGTTAGCTGACGGGTCAGGCGGGACAAAGTCCGGCGACTGTACCGTTACCGTGCAAGCGCGAGTTACCTCGCCGACCGTCGCCCATACTTTCGTAGTTCCCGGACCGACGGCTTCAAGTCCGCCCTCAAGGTTTACGATAACAACATTCGTATCGTCTGACTTCCAGTGTACTCTAACCCGTCCGGTTGCCTCCGGAGGCGCGAACGAAAGCCCGTCGCCGTCTTTGCCGCCCAGCGGGAACGTACCGCCGACTCCGGGAATCGTCACAGCGTCGTTTGTGACTTTATTGAATACAATAGCGGTTACTTCAATTTCCGGCAAAGGCTCCTTCGTAGCGGTCGCGTCCGGCGACGCGCTAATCGAGTCAATAGTGCTGCTTGGCGCCGTTGACGGCGGATTTTCTTCGTTTTGTTTTTTCAGACTAATTGCGATGACTGTTACTACCGCGATAATAAGTACGGCGACAAACCCAATACCGACAAGCATTTGAGTATTAGTCGTCAATCCGCCGCGCCGAGCCGTAACATTACGTCTGGCTCCGCAATACGGACATTTACTTTTTGACGCGGGGTACATTTGGTCGCAACTTTCGCATTTTATCTGCTGAGAAAGTGCCATTTACGCATTCCTCCGTATATGC
>JAISKY010000141.1 GCA_031260745.1 Oscillospiraceae bacterium | reverse complement strand
AAAATCCCCGAACGCCTCTTGACAAACGGGGGATAAAGTGGTAATATAAGTACGATAAATTTTGTTCTATTTTAACAAATAGAAATTGTGTAAAAAACTGATAAACTTGTTTTCGGAAGGAAAAACTACAATGAAAATTAAAACCGCAATTATTTTCCCGGCGTTGATTGCCGTCGCGCTTATGACTCTGTCCGCGTGCGATTCCGGAGATTCGGACGTGACAACACCGCCGTCCGCGCCGACGGCTGCGACGACATCTGAACCTACCGTTACCGTCTCGCCAACGGCTACCGCCGCTCCGTCAACGTCGCCCGAATCCGGCGGCGAGAGCGCGGAAACTCCCGCGCCTACCGCCGCGCCAACGGCAGAGCCTACCGCTACGGTTAAGCCTATTGACCCTACCGCCGCGCCGGCGGAAACTCCCGCGCCTACGGAATCCGTTCCTACAGTTGACGGAGCGTTAAGCGCGGAACCGGGCAAGATTCTTACGTCGCTGCTCGCGAAAGCTAACGCTCTGCTGCCGGAGGACGGAGCAATGCCAAAGGAGTTCGTCACCGAAATCGACGCGGAAACCGCTAAGGGCAACACCGGATTATCTCCGGACGATTTTACCAAGTACGTAAGCTCCGCTAAAGCGGCTGCCGCTATGATTGGCAGTTTCGCTCACAAGGTTGTTATTATTCAACTAAAAGACGTTAGTGACGCTTCAACTGTCAAGTCGCTTGTCGCGGACGGGTTCGATAATTCTCAATGGATTTGCGTATTCCCCGAAAAAAGCGTGGTTGTTGACAGCGGAAGTTGTATCCTTATGGTAGCGTCGCGCAAAGATTGGGCTGACGCGGTACTTAGCGCGTTCGGCGAGCTTGCGGGCGGAAATCTCGGAGGCGCTAACGAGTTCTTCTCCGGCTTGGAGTAGGAAGTTTATTTGAACCGAACACAAAAACTAACGGGCGAGCACAATGCTCGCCCGGCGTTTAATGTAAATTACAAATCCGCGAAATCGTCGTAGTCGTCGTAGTCCGGGTCAAAATCCGTCTTTACATCGGGAAGCCACGGGAAAATCTCGCGAAGTTCGTCCCAGTGAGAGATAATCGCCGCAATCAGCGACACCGCCGCTAAAATAAGGCCTATTATACCTACGAATTTGATAAGGCCGCAGCCTTTCTTCTTTTTCATTTTGATTAACCTCCAATAAAGTAACTTATATCTTCTATTGTAAACCATTTTCATTGAAATTACAAGTCTTTTTTTGCGGCGAAGTCATTCCGGTCGCGGCTATAACATTTACACAACTTCTATGGACATTGTCGAATGGTATTTCGGTAAATCACACGAAGAAAAAAATATGCGGAAAAATGAGTTGACAATTAAGGGCGCATAGGCTATTATTAAAGGGACATATTGTTTTTAGATACAATTTGCTTTCAGGTACAATTCGATTTTTCAGACAGAGGATAATTATGCGCTCAAAATCAGAAGTAACCGAACACAATACGAGTGGTGCGAAAAAACCACTCCCATTGTGGATTGTGTTGTGTACGTTGGGCTTGACACTTTTACTTATGGCAATTGGCGCGCTTAGTTTGGGGCGTTACCAGATTATCGCGCCGTGGCAAACCGTACAAATATTGTTTTCTAAAATACCGGGAGTAGACTTAGGGTTGCCGCAAACTCTGGTTGACGTCGTTTTCAAAATCCGTTTGCCTAGGGTTATCGCCGCGCTGCTTATCGGCGGAGCGCTATCGCTTGCCGGAGCTTCATATCAAGGTATGTTTAAGAATCCGCTGGTTTCTCCGGATTTATTGGGAGTATCAAGCGGAGCTTGTGTCGGGGCGTCCTTTGCCATACTCGCGGGGTTAGGCAGTTATTTAACTCAAGCGTTCGCTTTCGCGGGAGGTATTATTACCGTCGCGTTGACGTTACTTATACCGCGTATTCTAAAGCGCGATTCAACGATTATACTCGTACTATCGGGCGTAATTGTCGGAGGTTTTATGTCCTCGATTATCGGCATTACAAAATATGTCGCCGATACCGAAACTCAACTGCCGGAGCTTGTTTTCTGGACGATGGGTTCAATCGCGAAAGTCACCGTAACGTCGCTTAATACTACCGCTTGGATAATGATTGCGGCGGGAATAATCCTAATAGCAATGCGGTGGAGGATTAATCTGCTTTCGCTGGAGGATAAAACCGCGAAAATGCTGGGCGTAAATATTAAGTTTGAACGTACTTTAGCAATCGTGGCGGCTACGCTTTTAACGGCGACCGCGGTTTGTCTAAGCGGCACAATCGGGTGGGTAGGTTTGGTAATACCTCACATTACCAGAATGATTGCGGGAAGCGACAACAATAGGCTTCTGCCCGCGTCCGCGCTTGTCAGCGGATGTTTTATGCTGATTATCGACACCGTAGCCAGAACGCTTACCAACGGCGAAATACCGCTTAGCATTCTTACGGGAATTGTCGGCGCGCCTTTCTTTATTTTCTCACTTGCTAAAGAAAGGAAATTTGAGTAATGAATGTTCTGCAAGCCGAGCGTCTTACATTCGCTTATGACAAATCGGAGCCGGTGTTGAAAGACCTGTCTTTCTATATCGAGCAAGGCAGTCTGGTAACTCTTTTAGGTCCGAACGGAGCGGGAAAATCCACGTTGATTTCGTGCCTTTGCGGATTGTTCACGCCCAGGTCGGGACAAGTTCTGCTTAACGGAAAAGAGATATTAGCGTTGAACCAAAGGAGCATTGCTCACCAAATCGCGTATGTACCTCAACAAATCAGACTCGCGTTTCCGTACAAGGTCAGAGATTATATCGCGATGGGCAGAGCGCCGTACCTCGGCATATTCACCAAACCCGGCGCGAAAGATTATCAAAGCGTTGACGACGCGATGGAGCGTATGGGCATATCTCAACTCAGCAACAAAGCGTGTACGCAAATCAGCGGCGGCGAGGCTCAGCTTGTTGATATTTGCCGCGCGATTATTCAGGAACCCGACATACTTGTTTTTGACGAGCCTACTTCCGCGCTTGACTACGGAAATCAAGTCAGGGTGCTAAGGCTGATACGCGATTTGAACACTCAGGGCTATACGGTGATACTTACGACGCATAACCCCGACCACGCGATACTGCTAAACGGCGTCGCCGCGTTGCTTGACAAGAACGGAGTTCTTACCATCGGCAAAGCCGCCGACGTTATTAACAGCGACAGCGTCAAGCGAGTGTACGGAATGGAGATTTGCGTAGACTATATAAGCGCGGTAAACCGAATCGCGTGCGTCACCTGCGCGCTGTAATATTTTTTGTTATCCCATAAAAAAAGGAAGGTATAAAAAACGATGTCCAAACTAAAGCGCTTACCCGCGATAGCGGTGATTGCCGCTATGCTCGTCATTATGGCGAGTTGCGCACCCACGCCCGCTCCGACGGCGGAACCTACGCAAACTCAGCAGACTAACGAACCCGCGGCTACTAACGCTCCTGCGACGGCCGCGCCAACAGCGGAACCGACGGCGGAACCTACTCCCGAAAGTACGGAAGTCCGTCTGATTGACTTTACCGGACGCGAAATAGTTCTGCCAAAACCCGCCGACAGAATATCCGGTATTCACCCGACCGCGACGCTTGATATATGGCGGCTCGCGGGTGATAAACTCGTCAGCATTGACTGGGTTTTCGAGATGATTAACATTAACAACGAAAACGTAGCGTTCTTTACTCCGGAAGAAAAAGAGCGGCTTAGACAACTGCCCGTGACCGGCACGTTTTTCCGCAATATGAACTTCGAGCAAATGCTGACAATCGCTCCCGAAGTCGTTGTTACGCTTAATAGCGACCCGAATATTGAGCTTGAAGAAGAACAAATCGGAGTTCCGGTCGTCGCGATAAACAAAGACGGAATTGATACTCTGCCGCAGTCGTTCCGTATCGTCGGAGCGCTCGTTGGGAATCCGTTCGGCGACGAAATTGCCGACTTTTGGGACGCGAACCTAAAACTGGTTACGGACGAGTCGGACAAAGTTCCTAAGTCCGACCGTAAAAATGTACTCTTTGTGGGTAAAAGCGGCAATATCAACATTACGCCGTCCGAGGGTACGATTTTCAGTTCCGCGATAAACGCCGCCGGAGTGAATAACCTGGGCGATTTGCTTGACGTCAAAAACAGTGAGGAAGTCGAAATCAACGTAGAGCAAATCCTCGCGTGGAATCCTGACCTTATCGTTGTACCGACACAAGTCGGATATGACGCGATAATGAGTACCGACGCCTGGCAGACTATTCCCGCCGTTCAGCGCGGAGACTTGTACGTTATGCGTCAGTATGCCGGAATGGACGGTACGGGTTCTCTGATGGGAAGTACGTGGCTTCATAACCTCGTATATCACCCCGACGACGACGCGTACGAGGAAAAGTTCGATAAACTGATTTACGATTTCACCGAGCTGATGTACGGCGTACAACTTACCGACGAGCAAATCCACCAACCCGGCATATCATAATGAGAAACGGAGAAAACAAGTGGCTTACAAAGAAAAACACGCGGCAGGCTTCGATAGGATAACGGTCGCCGACGTCCTGAAAAAGCTCTTTGAGGTTTGGAAACCTAACGCGACAACGGAAACTATCCCTATGGAGCGGTCGGTCGGGCGCATACTTGCCGCCGACGTACGCTCGGTGAATACGCTGCCGGTAGTGCGTTCCTCCGGACGCGACGGATATGCCGTAAGGTCGGCTGATTTCGCGAACGGACACCCCGATACCTCGGCGTGGACGCTCGGCGCGGATTATATCCGAGCCGATACGGGAGACGACTTTGACGACGCGTTTGACGCGGTAGTAAAAGTCGAGAACGCTCACTTTGACGAAAATAACCATTTTCGCGTAAACGACGGCATTGAAGTAAAATCAGGGCTTGACGTTAACGGCCGCGGCAGTCAGATTAAAGAGGGCGACCTTATTCTTGCCAAAGGATTCCCGATACGCGGTTACGACCTCGGTTCGTTCGCGCAGGGAGGAGTCACGGAAGTAACGGTAGTCAGTAAACCCAAAGTAATCTTCATTCCGACCGGAAACGAGCTTATTCCCGCGGGTCAAAAGCCGGAGCGCGGACAGAATATTGACAGTAACTCCGTCTTGGTAAAACAAATGCTGACCGAATTGGGCGCGGACGTTAAATGTACTCCGATTATAAGCGATAACGTCGTGGATTTGGAAACCTCGCTTGACGCGGCGGTGAAAGACGCGGATATTGTTATACTTAACGGCGGTACTTCCAAAGGTTTGGACGACCATAACGCCGAGATACTTGAAAACC
>JAISKY010000257.1 GCA_031260745.1 Oscillospiraceae bacterium | reverse complement strand
ACGATACTATCCACCGTATTGTAAAAAAGCTGCAATACGTTGCCCAATAGCAATGGTATGGTGAACAGCAGCATTGACCTTAGCGGATTCCCCGAAGTCATATCCTGCGCGCCGAACATTGATTTTAGTTTTGCTATCAAGTTATTTCTACCTCCTAATTCCTATTGCACAACATTATAACACAAACGTATATAAAAAACAACAACAATATAAAATTAAACGCTTAACTTTTCTACTGTTACAATTCTGCCGTTGACGCGTAAACGACCGGAGCAATACAACGCGACGGCTTCGGGCAGTATACGCCACTCCGCCTGTCGCATTACTCTTAGCTGTAAAGTTTCCGGAGTGTCCTCCGGCAGAACCTCGACGGCTTTTTGCAGGATAATCGGACCAGTATCGGGTTCCTGAGTAACGAAGTGCGTTGTAGCTCCCGTGACTTTCACTCCGTAGGCGAGTACCTTCTCGTGAACGTGGATTCCGTAGCAACCCGCTCCGCCGAACGCGGGTAAAAGCGACGGGTGAATGTTGATTATTCGTCCGGAATACTCGTTGACAAACCTCGGAGTAGTGATATACAGGAATCCCGCAGTGATAACAAGCTCCGCTCCAATCCCGTTAAGAATATCTACAATCGCGTCGGTGAACCGCTCACGCGGGGAAACTCCCCCCCGTCCCCCCTCAAAGAGGGGGGCGTCCTTGGCTTGCCCCCCCTCGGAGAGGGGGGTGTCCTTGGCTTGCCCCCCCTCGGAAAGGAGGGCGTCCTTGACCTGCCCCCTTCTTTGAGGGGGGGTAGGGGGGGAGGAGTATTCCGCAATATCCACGACGTAGCGCGGAATGTCAGCGAGTTTCGCCCGCTCCAAAGCGTAGGCGTCCGGCGACGAACTTATAACTCCGACAAATTCAGTGTCGGGAAGCTCACCGCGTTGTTTAGCGTCAATTAACGCCTGAAGATTAGTGCCGCCGCCGCTAACGAGAATAGCTGTTCTGGTCATTTCAGTTCTATCCCCGCGCCTTTTTCACAGCGTCCGATTACCGTAAGACCGCTTACGTCGGAACCGGCGTCAACCGCGAGAACCATTCCGATTCCCATATTATACGTATTGTACATATCGCGGCCGGAAATACCGCCTTTCTCCTGTAACCGTTTGAATGTCAGCGGAACCTCCCATGATTTCGTGTCAATCACCGCGCAAATTCCGTCCGGTAACATTCGCGGAACATTCTCGATTAACCCGCCGCCCGTAATGTGGCTTGCTCCGCGGACTTCAAACCTTTGTGAAAGCTCGGCGAGTTCCTTAACGTAGATTTTCGTCGGAGTAAGTAGTTCGCTCATTAGTACGCTTTTGGGGTCGAGGTTCTCCGTGTCGAATACTTTGCGAACCAGCGAAAACCCGTTGGAGTGAAAGCCGCTTGACGGTAGCCCAACCAGTAAATCGCCGTCTTTGATTCGGCTTCCGTCAAGGATTTTGCTTTTGTCAACAACTCCCACGGCGAACCCCGCGAGGTCATAGTCGTCGTCGCCCATAAGTCCGGGGTGTTCCGCGCATTCGCCGCCTACTAACGCGCAGCCCGCCTGAACACAACCGTCCGCAACGCCCTTAACTATTTCCGCGGTACGCTCCGGTATGTTTTTTCCCATTGCGATGTAGTCCAGGAAAAACAGCGGACGCGCTCCGGAACATATAATATCGTTAACGCACATCGCCACGCAGTCAATGCCGATTGTGTCGTGAATACCGGAAATCTGAGCCAGACGGATTTTAGTTCCGACTCCGTCTGTGCCTGAAACCAAAACCGGCTCTTTAAGCCCCGCGAGGTTCGGCATTACCATACCGCCGAAGCCTCCGACTCCGCCGAGTACCTCCGCAGTATTGGTTTTAGCGACGTGAGCCTTAAATAACTCCACCGCGTCATATCCCGCGGTTATATCAACGCCCGCTTGCGCGTAGCTTTCGCTGAAACTTTTCATTATTTAGAAAACTCCCTCCTAAATTCGTCCGCGAATAGCATAAGCTCCGAACCCATACCGAACAGCAGTTCCAGTCCGAGTACGGCGTCGCTGTCGCCGACGTCAAACGACAGTTCCGCTCTTACCTGGTCGGGCATATACAGCGTAGCGGAGTAACGCGTGTACTTAAACGCCGTCGTCGGCAGTAACGGAGCGGTTAGCTCAATTTTAGGCGCGCCGCGCTCGTATAGCTTGTCCAGCACAGAGAACGCGCCCATAAATTTGCACAGCCACTGCCGACCCAGAAAAAGTCCGTTCGGAGCGGTCTTACCGTCTTTCAAATCGGCGACCTTCATGTGGTTTATCTTACGTACGCGAAGCCGCAGGTCTTTCGCGGCGAGTTCCTCAAATGCCGTATCATAACAAGCGCCGATAACATCGCGAACCTGAAAATCGTCTTTCATATACCGCGCGAAAAACTCGTCGGACATCAGACGATTTGCCTCGTCCGGTCCCGACAGATTTATTTTTAGTTCGACTTTAGAAGCCATAAGTGTCACCTTCCGTATTAGCTCAACCGGTACGCGGAGGTCGCAGCCCGAGCAATCCGCATACCATTCTATTTTCCATCATACCATACGCGCGTAAGGCTGTCAAGAAAATTTTTAAGGGGTACATAGTGTGACTTTTTTCGGGAGCGCGCAGGCATATAATTAAATCGCAACAGATTATGTTAGCCAATAAACACTTGGAGGATGAAAATGTGATACAGGAGAGGTTACATAGCATACTTGACAAAATTCGGCAAATATCCCTTCCGAAACTAAGTAAGCTGAAACTCACAAAAAATCAAAGTATTGCGTTGGGATTAACGGTTCGGATTCTGCTGGGGATAATGTTCGGAGCCGCGAGGATATTCGGCGAATACTCGCCGTTCGGAGCGGCGTACGTTGCCGCGAGCGGAGCGGGTTTCGGCGGAGTGTTCTCGCTTATCGGGGTTACGATTGGCGCGGCGGGAGCCGGAGGTTTCAACTGGGCGTTGAAATACACCGCTATCGGAGTTTTGATATTCGCCGCGTCTGCGATTTTCAGGGATTTGCCGGTTTACGGCAAGCGATGGTTCGCGCCGGTTAACGCCGCGGTTATGACCGCTTGCGCGGGGTTCGTATATGCCGCTTACGCGGGGTGGACGCTTGCCGCGACCGCGTATTACCTAAGCGAGGTCGTACTTGCCTCCGGCTGCGCCTATTTTTACCGTAAAGCGCTTGAACCTTACCTGTCTGATACTTCCGAAACCGCGGAACGCGTCGTGAAAATTGACCTTTCCACCGGAGAAGCCGCGTCGCAGTACCGCGTAAGCGTTCTGATTCTGCTTGCGACGCTGTTAGTGCCGCTGTCGAAGTTCCGCGTAATGGGAACGGTATCGCCCGGCGGAACGGCGGCGGTTATCGCGATAATGGCGGCGGCGTACAAGGGCGGTATGGCGTGGGGCTGCGCGACCGGAGTTGTATTCGGTATCGCGATGGACGCCGCGAGCGGCGGTGAACCGTTCTTTATCGCCGCTTACGCGCTTGCCGGACTTGTCGCGGGAATCTTTAACAAGAATACTCGGCTATCGTTTCTGACCGTTTATACGCTGGCAAATTCCGTCGCCGCGATGTGGAACTGGACGAACCGAATGCGCGAAGCCGCGCTTTACGAAGTATTCATCGCCGACGTTGTGTTTATGCTTTTGCCCGCGAATTTGCTTCGCTCGTGGAAAGAGCGATTCCTGCCGGTTGAGGACAATAAACTGTCGGGAATGATGTACGCCGCGCGTTACGCCCGCGAGAAAGCTGAAACTGTCGCGCTTGCGTTTAACGAGGTTTACAATCTGCTAAAACGTAACGTAGACGGCGGCCGTAACGACAACGATATAATCTCCGTATTCGACGTAGCGGCGGATTCTGTGTGCCGCAATTGCAGACGCTCCGCGATTTGCTGGCAGCAGAGCTATAATGACACTATGACCGTGTTTAACGACGCCGCGCCTTATATGCTGGAACGCGGTGAGCTTGTCGCGGGTGATTTTTCCTCGCGCTTTTGCGACCGCTGTACTGATTTGAAGTCGTTTATCGCGGCAGCAAACGCGGAGCTTAGGGCTATGCTAATGCGGCGGCAATACCGAAATCGCTTGCGTGAGCGTCAGAACGCGCTGTACGACCAATTCCACGATATGTCCTCCGTTATCAGCGGCGTCGCCGAGGCGTTTCCGATTGAGCAGGACAGCGAACGCGCCGCCGAAGCCGAGGAACGCGTAAACTTGTACCTTCGCGAAATAGGAATCGACGCTAAAAGCGCGGTGTTCGCCGATAAGAACCGCAGACTTCACGTTGAGCTTACCGGTTCAGGCGCGAATACGCTTCAAAAAGGCGAAAAATGGCTGACAAAGCTGTCCGCCGCCGCCGAATGTCCGCTAAGTCTGGCGAGAAGCGCTAACGACGCGCTGTATCTGCTTGAGTCCGAGCCGCTTGTCGCGACAATAGGCGTAGCGTCGCTCCGTAAACGCGGCGAGGACGTCAGCGGCGATAACGGCGCGTTCTTCAAAACCGACGAGGGTATGCTGTATATGATACTCTCCGACGGAATGGGCAGCGGCGACGAAGCCGCGAAAGACAGCAAAACCGCCGTGCGAATCCTTGAACGCTTTTTACGTTCCGGCGTCGATACCGAAACCGCGCTTAGGATACTCGGAGCCGTTATGAGTTTGCGCGGCGAGGAAACTATCGGTTGCGCGAGCGTAGATTTACTGTGCGTAAACCTGTTCAACGGCGATACGGAGCTGTACAAATACGGAGCCGCTCCGTCGTATATCCGTAAAGGCTCAGCGGTACGCCGCGTAAGCGGCGAAGGATTCTTCGCCGGACTAGGATACGGAGTACCCGACCGCACAAGGCTTTACCTTGAACCCGGAACTTACGCGGTTATCGTCAGCGACGGCGTAGCCGGACCTGACGACGACTGGCTCAGTAACTCCCTCGCGGGGTACGAGTACGACGGCGAGGACTTCGCAAAAGTTTTAGCTCACAGCGTCGTAGAGATTGCCTCCGAAAAGTTCGGACGCGCCGACGATATGACCGCGCTGGTAACAGCGATTAATAATTGACAGTAAAAATCAAAACATATTGGCAGATTTACCGTTTAGCGGTAGACCTGCCAATTAGAAATATTGTTAATTGTTAATTGTAAGCTATTACGTCCACGCCCGTAAAATAGTATCGGATTATTTCGACGCTTGTTTTCCCGGCTTCCGCCATAGCTTTCGCTCCGTATTGGCTCATTCCGACGTTGTGACCCCAACCGGAACCCTGAACTATGTAAGAACTGCCTTTTTGAGTAACTCCGCTTACCAACGGCAGAGCCGGACTTTTTTCTCCCAGTATCAGCGTATCGGAACCTTCGGACGTTATTACCGTAACCTCGTTAGAGCCGACTCGCACGGGACTGCCGTCGGAGCCAATAACGTACACCTCGGACGGACTATACGGCTCCGCCTGACCCGCGACGTAAACGTCGCCGCCGACATTTGCCGGCGCGGACGAGGGCGCCTGACCTTTCGCGACCAGAGAATACCGCTGGCTGTTAACGGTTTTGTTCATAGCCTTATTATTCAGTATCGAGCGAGCGGATTCGCGCTCAAACGTGAAGTTTTTACCGCGGCTGTCCGTAAATTTCAGCGAGTACATATTTCCCATAGACGTGTAAGTCGGAGTAACGCTTACCACATCGGAAATCGAATAACCCTTGCCTTGCAGTATGCTTGTAATCTCGGACGAGGTATATTCAACGCTCCAACTTTCTTTTCCGGTTTTTACTAGGTGTTCATATTCGTCGTTAATGCCACGAAGCCACGGTAACGCTTCGCTGAATATGTTTTCGCTGTCCTCGGTCGCTCCGCCGTCGCTGGAGTGATAGAAGATACTCGCGACTTTACCCTGATAGGTTATGTACTGACCTGAAGTTTCGTCAACGGCGCGGTCTGAAGTCGCGTCCGCGCGGTTATTGCCCATATAAACCTGACAATCGGTGCCGGCGCATAAGTCAAACCCGTACGTACTGTGCTTGTTGCGGTTATACGCGACGTAGGTTCTAGCGCATATCGCCTGAGCCTTTAACGCCTCCATCGGCCACGACACGGACATCTCATACGGCAGTACGCCTTTTACGTAGTCGTCAATGTTAATCACGTTGACGACAGTCATATTCGCGCCGCTGTTGCGAGTATACTCGAACCCGCCGTAATATTTATAACCCTTGAACCACGTTACGGCTTTTACTCCGGGATTAGACTGCGGCATAACTCCGAGCGAGCGCGTCGCGCCGTAATCGAATTGAAACAGAATGTTGGTTGTTCCGCTTTCCGTGACTGTGACGCAACGCTCTGAGCCTGTAAGCACCGTACCGTTAACGCCGGAGTTCTCCGCGTCTTTAGCAGAGAAATAGTTGCCTACGTGAACATAGTAACTGCCGCTGAAGTACGCCGGAAAACCTCCGGAGTAGTTTGCCGCAACCGATTGAGCTTCCTCAAACGTATTGCACTTCGCTACCTGAACGTGGTAACAGCCGACGCTGCCTTTGAGGTTGTCGGGTTTGTCGTCTAAGAACTCGTTAGCGGTATTCAGGTATAAATTGCGGTTTTTCAGCATCGTGATTTTCGTATGAGAAGTATAGCCTAGCGCGACAAAATTTCGTCCGCCGTCAAAGTAGCCGAATTGATAACCGCTGCCGGTTTCGTTTTGCAGATTCGCGTAGGCAAGTCCGGTAGTGTTGTAGTACAGTCCGATACGCGCGACCGCAGGGTCTGCGTATGCCGCGGCGGGCGCGTCAACCGGCGCGTAATCGACCGGGTCTACAAACAGCCCGCCTATCGTAAGTATAACCGATATAAACAGCGAAAAAAATCTAAACATAAAACATTTCTCCAAAATGCAGTTGACAGAGTAATAAACTTGTGATATATTAATATAATACTATACTATAATTATCGGTGAATTGCAAGACTTTTTAACCCCTTTTTCGAGCTTTTCCGCAATTTAACAGTTTTAGGAGGAAAATTTTATGCAAAAGAAATATAAAGTGGGCGTAATCGGAGCTACCGGAATGGTCGGACAGCGGTTTGTGACTTTGCTGGCGAACCACCCCTGGTTTATATTGACAGTCGTCGCGGCCAGCGAACGCTCCGCAGGAAAAAGCTACGCGGACGCGGTCAGCGTGCGTTGGCTTATGACGGTTCCCGTGCCGGATTCCGCGAAAGATTTGGTTCTGCTTGACGCAACGAAAGACATAGAGAAAATCGCGCGCGGCGTAGACTTCGTGTTCAGCGCGGTCGATATGAAAAAAGACGAGATTTACGCGCTTGAAGAAGCCTACGCCAAAGCGGAGATTCCCGTAATAAGCAACAATTCCGCTCACCGCTGGACGCCGGACGTTCCGATGGTGGTGCCGGAGCTTAACTATAAACACATTGAAGTTATCGAGGCTCAGCGAAAGCGATTGGGGACAAAGCGCGGCTTTATCGCGGTCAAATCCAATTGCTCGATTCAGAGCTACACGCCGGCTGTGTACCCCGTTTCCGAGCGATTCCCAATCGAGTCGATACTGGTCTGTACGTATCAGGCAATTTCCGGCGCTAGCAAGAACTTTGAAACAATGCCGGAAATACTCGACAACGTAATCCCCTACATAGGCGGCGAGGAAGAAAAATCCGAAAAGGAACCGCTGAAAATATGGGGCGAGGTCAGAGGCGGCGAAATCGTTCCCGCGTCAAATCCGTCGATTACCGCTCAGTGTATTCGCGTTCCGGTTTCGGACGGACATTTGGCGGCGGTGTTTGTACGGTTTAAGGCTCAGAAACCCTCGAAAGAACAGTTAATCGGGATTTGGGACGGCTTCGTAAGTCCGATTGCGAAGTATAATCTGCCCTCCGCGCCTAAGAAGTTTTTGAACTACTTCACGGAGGATAACCGTCCGCAGACGAAACTTGACCGCGAACTAGAGGGCGGTATGGCAATATCTATCGGACGTTTACGCGAGGATACTCAGTACGATTACAAGTTTGTGTGCCTGTCGCACAATACATTGCGCGGAGCCGCTGGCGGAGCGGTAGAACTCGCCGAGTTGCTTTGCGCGGAAAACTATATCTAAAAAAACGAACAAATAGACGAACCACGAATTAACACTAATAAACACTAATATAACTAATTTGGGTAATCTGCGCGATATTGGTAACATCTCTCAAATACGAACATTCTATTTGTGTTCATTAGTGTTAATTCGTGGTTCAAAATTCCCTATCGCACATATTAATATTCTTGAGAGGTATTGAAAATAATGAAAAAAACTCTTTTTACAGGCTCCGGAGTAGCGATTGTAACTCCGTTCGGAGAGGACGGCAAAGTTAATTTCGCGAAACTCGGCGAAATGATAGATTTCCAGATTAATAACGGCACTTCGGCGATTATTATCTGCGGTACTACGGGCGAAAGCGCTACGCAGTCGCTGGAGGAACACGCCGAAACCGTCAGTTTCGCCATCAAACATACGGCGAGCAGAGTTCCCGTAATCGCGGGCGGCGGCAGTAACGATACTCAAGCCGCGCTGTACCTGTGCAAACACGCGGAGGAGCAGGGCGCGGACGGTTTGCTGCTCGTAACTCCGTACTACAATAAGGCAACTCAGAAGGGGCTGATTAGACACTACGAGTACATAGCAGACAGGATAAATACTCCGATTATCCTGTACAATGTGCCGGGACGCACCGGCGTTAATATGGAGATTTCCACTTACGCCGCGCTAGCGAAACACCCGAACGTAGTCGGAGTTAAAGAAGCCGGAGGCAACCTCGAACACGTCAGCAAAACCTTGGTCGCGACCGCCGGAGAGGACTTCAAAATCTGGAGCGGCGACGACAAACTTGCCGTGCCTATGATGTCGCTTGGCGCGGTCGGAGTAATCTCCGTACTCGCGAACATTACGCCGCGGGTTATTGCCGAACTTAGCTCCTACGCGCTAAACGGCGACTACGTCAAGGCTCGCGAGTTACACTTGAAATATTTCGCTTTGATGGACGCGATGTTTTTCGAGGTTAACCCGATTCCGGTCAAAACCGCGTTGAATCTGCTGGGGTGGAACGTCGGCGAGCTTCGCTTACCGCTGTGCGAGATGGAGCCGCGTAATTTGGAAAAATTGAAAGCGGAGTTGAAAAATTCGGGGTTATTGTAAGTAATTCTCACGCGGAGTATGAACACTTATGAGGAAAAACACAAATGACAAACATACTTATTTCGGGTTGTAATGGACGAATGGGGCGCGTCATTGCGGATATATGCGGCAAGGACGCGGAGCTTCACGTTGTCGCGGGATTCGACATTGTACTGCCGCAGACAATCACGTTTCCGGTTTACTCCAAATTCGAGGACTTCACCGGAACAGCCGACGCTTTGATTGATTTTTCATCGCCCGGTTCGATTGACGATGGGTTACTGGCATTTTGCGTGAAGCGTAAAATCCCCGCCGTACTGTGTACTACGGGGTACTCCGAGGCTCAGACCGCGCTAATCGGCGAAGCCGCTAAACTTATACCGATTTTCAAATCCGCGAATATGTCGATTGGGATAAATCTGCTCGCTGACATTGTGCGCGAGGCGGCGGGTAAACTTGGAATTGACTTCGACGCGGAGATTGTCGAGTCGCACCACCGTCAAAAGGTGGACGCTCCCAGCGGCACCGCGTTGCTGTTGGCGGACGCGGTAAAAAGCGGTCGCTCCGACAAGTTGGAGAACGTCTACGAACGGCAGTCGCGCCGCGAGCCGCGAGGTTCCGGCGAGATTGGTATTTCCGCGGTTCGCGGCGGTACTATCCCCGGCGAACATACCGTGATATTCGCCGGACGCGACGAGGTTATTGAGTTCAAACACACGGTCTACTCCCGCGAGGTTTTCGCGGCGGGCGCGGTCAGAGCCGCCAAATTCATCGCGGACATAAAAGAACCGGGCTTTTACAGCAAATTCTAGCTAACGCCTAAGTAAAACCCGAAGCCCGTACGGGCTTCGGGTTTTTTTAATTAGTTCAATTTGCTTTACGCTGACGACTATATCAGGGATTCCAGTCCGAATACTGGGTGATTCTTTTCGGTCAGGAAATTCACCAACGCTTCGGGGTCGTCCTCGGTGACGGTTTCGTCGCCAATCATATCGGTGAAGTTGTCGATTCCGTAGAGTTCTTTCGCGGTCCTGTTCAGCTTTTCGCCGACCTGGTCTTTAAGCGCTTTCGGCATCCACACGATTCTCGCGCTGCCGCCGTCCGCCGCCATAAACTTCTTGGACGCGATAAAGTGCTTGCCGTGACCCATATAGCCCGGAGTTTGAACTCCGCCGCCCGTCATCGACGCCATTTCGCTAAACGTCATTCCAAGCGGAGTCATCGGAATGTGTTCGCGGTTGACGATTACCACTCCGCCGGAGGAAGGCTCAATTCCGCAGATACACTCGAAACAGCCGCAGCTTGTCATCGGGTCCTGCATTATCGAGTACAATGTAACGTGTTCCAACGCGCCCATTGAGAATTTCTGAACCGCGTCGTCTACGTTCTCCCAGATTCCTATGCGTTCGTCGGTAGCGTCGCCCTTTGGCACGATACGGCACGGACCGTTGTTGTCAAGCTCGTAGGTCGCCTTAGCGTCAAGCCACGATACCGCTCCGCAAAGTCCGAGCCGCTCCGGAGTAACAATGCAAACGTGAGACGGCGAGAACGACTGACACATAATGCAGGAGTAGAAATCCTTAATACTTTCGTCGGTCAGACTTAGCAGACGCGCGTCACGCTTCTCGTAAACCTCGTTAGCGTCGGCGCGAAGCTGTTTAACGGTGTCCGCGTCCGTGTAAATCGTAACCTGGCACTTGTCAACAACGGCTTCGTACTCCGATTTGACTTTCGCGTACAGAACCTCGCCGAAATGACGGAGCCTGAACCCCGCGTCGTACGCACCCTTGCTTACGCGGATACGAATCATATCGCGCTGACCCGTGTGCATAACGCCCTCGATACCGTTAACCCACGCGTGGAACTGACGCTCAAACACAGGCTCGAAATCCGACTGCATTTTCTTTCCGGCGACCTCAACTAAGAAAGCCAGATTCATCTGCGCGCCAAATTCGTAATCTTCCAGGTCTTTACCGACGACTTCTATTTTGTGGTCCTCAACCTCGTTAAGCTCGCGTAAACGGCAAAGTTCCAAACAGTCAAAGCGAGCGCCGTTAGCCTCAACCTGCATATCCGCCTTGCGGATAACCTCGCCCTCAAACGCCGTAGCGTAAGCGACGGGAATGTCGATGTCCGTGATTTTCAGCTTCATTTGACGCGCTTCAACCGACGTATCGACGAATTGAGCCAAATCGGGCTGAATGATAAGCGAACGCGGCACAGGCCACATATCGTTCTCGTCGTTGGTTACGACCGGGAATCCGTA
>JAISKY010000149.1 GCA_031260745.1 Oscillospiraceae bacterium | reverse complement strand
CGGAGCCGTCCCGGAATATCGCTCGCGACTATGTACTTCATTCGGCTGTTTCGCCGTTCTTTTGCTTTGCTTCGGCGTACACGTCCTGAGCGTCCTCTTTGATGCTCTCGAACGCCGCGACCGCGTTGTCCTTCAAAGCCATGCCCTTCGCAGTCACCGCGACCGCGGTGCGACGGGCGGTTTTGCTCTTGACCACTGGCGGCAACAGCAGCCCCGTAATCGCTCCGATGGCGAATAATCCGAATTTTTTGTTTGCGAGAAAATTTAGCGCGTTCATATTTTACCCTCCAATATTTAGTTAGTTATTTCTAACCTGTCGCGATTATTCGGGAGTTAACGGCGACTAACTGAACCCCTAAAAAATAGTCAGCCAACAACAGCGAACTGGTTAGTTAACGCTAACAAAATTGAGTATAGCATAATTTTATAACTGTGTCAAGAGGTTTTTGCAAAAATAGCTCTTGCGTTTCCGTTCATCGAAACAAAGTTCCGCGATACGCGTCTGCATAAGGAGCAACTGTTCTTGACTCCGAATATCCGTCAAGGTTCATCTGTAGTATTAAAACATTATTGGTTGTATTATGTTTGCTATTGCTGTTTTGACCGCATTTAACCGGGAGGCGGATATGCTTCGGTAGTGCCGCCTGCGCGCTCCCGCGAACCCTGTGAGCGTTAGTGTGGCGTAGATTTTCTTGTCGGTTTGGTTGTGCTCACATCAGACGCCGCGGCAGGTTGAGCGCGAAATCCGAATTGACCGCGTTGTTTTCCGCGGTAACGTTTGCGGAGCTGCTCAAAACCCTCGTCGCTGACCGCGTGTTTAATAGATAAGCTTTGTTAGCTTACTCTGCCGTTTTCGACGGAGTAAGTTTTGTCGGCGGCGCTCATAGTGGATTTGCGGTGCGATACGAGAACGACGGCGCGGTTTCCGGATTCCGCGCGCAAGGCTTTGAGTATCACGCCCTCGTTCAGGCTGTCAAGACTGCTCGTAGGTTCGTCGAGCAGCAGGAGCGGAGCGTCGCGCAGGAACGCTCTGGCAAGACCGATTCGTTGGCGCTCTCCGCCGGAGAGCGTAGAGCCAAGTTCGCCGACCTCCGTGTCGTAGCCGTTCGGGAGCGATTCGATGAAGCTGTGTACCGAGGCTTTTTCAGCCGCCGCGACGACCTCGGCGCGGGTCGCGTCAGGCTTGCCGAGTTTGATGTTAGCCTCAATGCTGTCGTGGAACAGGTCGGTTTCCTGAGTTACGAAGCCCTCAAGCCCGCGCAGACAAGCCGTTTCAATGCCGGAGATTTCAACTCCGGAGACGAACAGACTGCCTTTCGGCGCGTTCCAAAACCGCATAAGCAGTTTAAGGAACGTAGACTTGCCGGAACCGCTTTTGCCGGTGATTCCCGTTATTTTGCCCGGCTGTATTTCAAGCGACAGCCCGCGCAGGATTTCCTCGTCGCCGTAGGAAAACGCGAGGTTACGGCTATCCGCGCCGGAGAACTCCGGCGTTTCGCCGTCCGTAACGTCCTTAACCTCCGGGGCTTCGTCCAGAAGTCCCAATACACGGCTTGCCGCCGCAAGCGTATGGTAGAGATTCCCCGACAGATTCGCAAGCGCGAGTACGGGACCGAACGACGATAACACCGCGATTGTCGGTATCAAAACTCCGCCGAACCCTACCGCGCCGGAGCGGTACAGCGCAAATGCCGCCGTCAGCGTAACAAGCGCTGACGCCACCACCATAAGCCCGGAGATTGCGGCTGTAAGACCCTCAAAACCTTTCAGTTTACTTTGAATCCTCTCCGTTTCGTCCGTGCGCCGTCCGAATTCCGCCTGACGCTCCGCTCCGCGTCCGGTTTGCAATAACTCGGAGAATCCGCGAAGACTTTCGAGGTAGTAGCTTGACAGCTTGCCGGATTTTTCACGCAGGTTCTCACCGTCTTTTCTGCCGAGCTTTGACGAGATTGCCGGAATGACCGCTCCGACAATCAGATAACCCGTCGCCGCAATCAGCCCCGGCGCGTAGTGGTACGAGCCTACAAACAGCGACATTCCGAGCGACACGATTACCGCAATCGCGGCGGGTGAAATCGTGTGCGCGTAGAACACTTCAAGCAGCTCAATATCGCTTGTCAAAAGCGTTATCAGGTTTCCGCGCTCTTTGCCTTCGAGTTTCGCGGGACAGAGCCGTCTTAGAGCGGCGAAAACTCTGTCGCGGATTACCGCGAGCAGTTTGAACGCGATGTAGTGGTTGCAGACCTGTTCGCCGTAGCGGAACACCCCGCGCGTTAGCGCGCAGATAATTACAAGCGCGGTAAACGCGCCGGCGGTAATCGGCGCGGGTTGTCCGGCGATGTTCAGTAACGCAAATCCGCCGAGTACCGGGATTAATATCGCGCATACGTTGCCAAGTACGCCGAGCAATACCGCGAGTACCATAACCCCGGCAAGCCGTCCGACAAGGACTATCAGTTTCCCCATTATTTTCACAGCGCGTTACCTCCCGCATAGTTTTCAAGCTCTTTCTGCTCGTTGTAAAGCCTTGCGTAAGCTCCGTTTTTCGCCAGAAGCTCTGCGTGAGTACCCGATTCAGAGATTCCGCCGTTTTCAAGCAGACAGATATTCGCGGACGATACGGCGTTGGCAAGCCTGTGAGTAATCAGCAGTACGGTCTTTGTTTCCGCGAGTTCGTGAACCGCGTCCATAACGGTCGCTTCGCTTTCCGCGTCGATATTTGAGGTGGCTTCGTCGAATATGTAAAAATCACAGCCGCGCAGAAGCGCCCTTGCGATACACAGCCGCTGACGCTGACCGCCGGAAAGGTTCGCTCCGCGCTCCGAGATAATCGTGTTCAGGCCGTTCTGAGTATTGAAAAACTCAAGCAGTTTTACAGTGTCTAACGCCGCTGTCAGTTCACTGTCCGACGCGTTGGGCTTTGCCATTCGCAGATTCTCCGAGACTGTTCCGGCGAACACATAACCGTCGTGAGTAACGAGCGCAACGCGCTCACGCAGACTTTCGCGCGACAAATCGCGAAGCTCCGCGCCGCCTATGATGATACTTCCGCTGTATTTGGTTCGGCGTCCCGAGATTAACGCGGCGATTGTGCTTTTGCCGCTGCCGGATTCACCCGCTAACGATACCATACCGCCCGGCTTCAGTGTCAGCGTCACGCCGTCAAGTATTTTGCGTCCGCCGTCATACGAAAAGCCAAGGCGCTCCAGGTTCACGGTCAGACTTCCTCGCGGGAGCGTTCCGTTCCCGTCCGGAGGTTCCGGCATATCAAGGATTTGGAACATACGTTCGCAAGCCGCCATTCCGTTCATCGCAACGTGGAAATACGAACCCAGCTGCCTTAGCGGTATGAAAAACTCCGCCGACAACAGCGCGATTACAAGCGACTGCGGTAACGAAACCGAGACTCCGGCGAACCCTCTGACCGCCATAATCACGCCGAACGCCGCGCCGCCGAACGCGATTACGTCCATTACGGCAATCGAGTTCAACTGCATCATCAGCACCCGCATTGTCGAACGCCGGAATCGCTCCGCCTCAACGCGCATAGCTTCCTGACGCGCTCCGTCCGCCGAGAACACTTTCAGCGCGGTCATTCCCTGTATGTTCTCCAAGAATACGCCGCCGAGCGTGACATACGACTTCCATTGACGTTTCAGCATTTTCTTTGCCATTTTCATAATCAGCATAATCAGCGCGGGAATCAACGGCGTACATATCAGCAGGACCGCCGAAGCGGGCAGACTGAGCGGAGCGATAATAACGAACAGCGTCAGCGGCGCAAGCATACTGTAAAAGAATTGCGGAAGATACTTACCGAAGTACGTTTCAAGCTGGTCAACGCCCTCCGTAGCGGTCTGCAAAACTTCGGCGGTTGACAGCGTTTCCGTGTACGGACCGCCTAGCCTTAACAGTTTGCCGTAGATTTGCTCCCGCAGTAGTTTCTTAACTCCGGCGGACGCTCCGAACGACGTCTTTGCCGACAAATACCCGCTGAAAATCCTAATCAACGCGGAAGTTCCGGCTATTATCAGCGCGGTAAGTAACCCGGCAAAGTCTGCGGCTCCGTCAAATACCCTGCCTATGAACCACGCAACGGCAAACACTACGGCGGCGTTCGCAAGCAATCCAATCCACTGCAATAATACCGTCAGGAATATGTAACGTTTCGCTCCGCCCGACATAGCGATTAATCGGCGGTTAATCATTTCGACGCTCCCTTCGGTTCCGTTTTGATTCGGAACAAAAAGTAATACCACTTGAACAGCAGTACCGCCGCAATCAGAACCTGAGCGTGCCAAATCGGCGCGAAGTATATCGCTATCAGCAGCATTACAGTTACTGGTATGCAAATCGCGAGTTTTGTTTTCATCGGCATTGAGCGGTTTCTGACAAAGCCGTCCAGGTACTTTTTGTACAGCTTTGTGCCGAGGAACCAGTTGTGGAACCGTGTCGAACCCCTCGCGAAGCAGAACGCCGTCACGAGATACAGCGGAGTAGTCGGCAATACCGGCAGGAATATTCCCACCGTTCCTACCGCGAACGTAATAAACCCCAGCGCTATGAACAGCGGCTTGACAAGTTTTTTCATTTTAATATTTGCCTCTTTTCTTTATGGTGGGTAACTGCTTACACGGGTATTCTTAACGAGCAGCAAACGTCCTCGCCTAAGTTAACAACAATCATAGATTTTTACAGCGGCTCTTTTCACTCATTGCGGTTAGCTACAACTAACCCAAGCGCTTAAAATGTGGGCGTTTGACGCCCAAAACCATTTAGCTATGATTAATGATTGGATTATACACGTTTCAAAAATCTTTGTCAAGAGTTTTTTTATCGCTTTTGACCTGTTCAAAAAGACGTTCGGCTCGATGCCATGCGACCGCGTCTGTATAGTCCGTACATTACTGAAACAGCCGACGCGTGAATGGTATAGCAAGGTTATGCGGTTGCCGATTACGCTGATAATTCCGGTTATCAGTATAATTAACAACCGCGACTTGTTATGCCGGTTTGTAATATTACAGGATAAAAATATTTTGCCCTATTGACAAAGCTTCGTTAATATGCTAATATAAGTTGTCGGTTAGCTAACGCTAACCCGCGTTTCAAAGCTCTGGTTAGCTAACGCTAACTATTGCGGCGATATTTATTACAAAAAAGGAGAAATCTTATGAAAATCAGCATCATTTATTGGAGCGGCACGGGCAACACCGAGGCTATGGCGAATCTTATCGCCGACGGAGCGAAAGGCGCGGGTGCGGAGGTCTACATCTCCGAAATCGGCAAGCTTGACCACCCGAAATACAAAGAATCGGACGTACTTGTTCTGGGTTGCCCGGCTATGGGTTCGGAAGTTTTGGAGGAGGACGAGTTCGAGCCGTTTATTCAGCATATCGAGCCGAAGCTGACCGGGCGCAAACTTGCGCTGTTCGGTTCCTACGACTGGGGCGAGGGTCAGTGGATGCGCGACTGGACGGAGCGAATGACAAAAGCGGGCGCGGTATTAGCCGCTGACAGCCTAATCGTCAACAATACGCCGAGCGGTGAGTCCGCGCAGCAATGCCGCGACTTCGGCGCGAAAATCGCAGGAGGAAATTGACAATGAAAAATCAAATATCTTTATTTTTAACGCTCCTGCTGTGCTTCGCTTTGGCGTCGTGCGGCGCGAAACAACCCGAGCAAATCGCGGATGATTTCGACCTTGCGGAGCTCTCGAATCCGTTTATAGGCAAATGGCAGTCGGATATTCCGAGCGCGGGAATGACGCTGATTTTCGACTACAAAGCCGACGGCACGTTTGATTACGAAATGGTAGGCGTACCCGCCGAGGAGGGCGGCGTCGGTTCCGGAGGCTACGTTGTCTATGATAATATTCAGGTAACTTGGTTGGATTTTGAAGGCGCGGCGGCGTACACCTTTGAGGTCGCGGACAATGACACAATCAACGTGACGGAACTTGAACCCAACGACAGCGGCGAACTTGTACCGGGCAACACCGCTCCGTTTACGCGCGTGGAGGGTTCGGAGGTCAACAAGAAGGATACGTTATTCTCGCTGAACAATCCGCTTATCGGTAAATTCGGGGCAACCATACCCGATGAGGGGACGTGGACGTTTGAGTTTCGAACTGACGGTTCGAGCGAGTTTGTGCTGGCCGATGTTCTCGCCGAGCAAGGCGTGGCTCCCGGCTGTTACGTTGTATTCGGCGACAAACTGGCTGTTTATATGACGTTCGGGGGCGCAAACTACTTAAAGGCGTACAGCTTTGCTGTTGCCGATACGGATACGCTTACTGTGTCCGAGCTTGCTCCGAATGAAACAGGTGAGCTTGTACCCGGTAACACCTTGCCGTTTATTCGGGTTGCGGAGTAAAACGGCTTGACTGGCGAAGAAACCATTTCGATGATTTCTTCGCCGGTAGTATCGGGGAATGCTACGCGAATAGGATATTACAATCATTAAGACAAAATAGCGTCAAAATGTTTTTATCAAAAAGAGGAATCCGGATATGTTACTAATCAACAAAACACTACTTAAAATGTCAAAGGGAATCAGACATTGGATTTTTATTATCACGGCGCTGAAACTGCTTGTACTTGTTGGAACAGCGTCTTTCGCGCGAACCGTGTCGGGATTTCTGGGCAATATCACAGACCCGCAAATGACTACCGCAGGATTCTCACAGGCTGTCCTCTCCGCGTTACTGGCGGCGTTAGTGATTTTGCTTGGCGAGGTCCTAATCGGCGAGGCGGAGTACCGCTGTACCGCGAGAGTGCGTTTGCTTCTGCGCGAGAAAATCTTCGCGAAAATGCTGCTGCTTGACGTCGGCAGTATCGAGAAAATCGGAACTACCGCGGCGGTTGCCTCCGCGGTGGACGGCATTGAGCAAATGCAGACATATTACTGCCATTACCTACCCGGACTTATCTATTGTATGACGGCGCCGATATATCTTTTCTTTCAGCTAAAGAGCGCGTCAATGCCCGTGGCGGTTTTCCTGCTTATTGTAACCCTGCTGCTGTTTCCGGCAAACAATATATTTCGACAGGTTATCCAAAACCTAAAAAACAACTACTGGGTGAGTTTCAGCGACCTAACCGGGCATTATCTGGAGAGTCTGCAAAGTTTGACTACTCTGAAATTGTTCAATCAGGACGAACGACGTACCCGAACCCTGAAAGCCAAAGCCGACGATTTCAATCAGAAAATTATGGCTGTTATGCAAGTCAACTTCGCGGCGTTTCTTTTCTCGGACAGTATCATATATATTTCGGTGTTTGTAGCCGTAGTGATTGTAGCGAATCAGCTTCTGTGAAGTTGATGTGACCTCCTACGCTCCACATATTACTTCGCGTTGCAACAGTAGCGCTGCTTATATTGTAGCCGGAGTTAGGCATCCCGTTTCCAAGTAAAGCCTGCGAGTAATACTTGACTTGAGCGGTTCCGGTTGAATCGTCTATGTCACCCCAAGTCCACTCATATAGCGGATATTCAGGTTGATATTGTGCAACATTCGTAGCATAGGTTAATACATAACAAGCGGACAATTGGGCTATAATCAATAATGCGGTTATAATCTTTTTCATTTTTGCGATTCCTCCTCTTGAATCTCTGATGTGGCAGACACATCCGCTGTTTCATCTGGCTTTGCGGAAATTACATCGGATTTTTCATTTAGTGAACTGTCTTTGCTTGGAAGATCCCAATCAAGTTCAATCGCTGACTCTTGAACTTTTTCAATTACTTCCTCATAAGATTTGCCGGTATAACTGTACTCGGTTGAGTGTTCTTTTGCCGAAATGATATACGAACTGTCCGTAATGTAGAGGGTTCGCTCGAGATGGCAATACCTGAAATCAAATAAGGGAAGAATAGTACACCTTTGAAGACGCCACCT
>JAISKY010000118.1 GCA_031260745.1 Oscillospiraceae bacterium | reverse complement strand
TAAGTTTTTCACCCTCTATCGAGTGTGTTTTTATGATTTCAAATTCCTCGGCGGACAGTTTACCGGGTTTGTTAAGTATAGTGTCGGAAACAGTTATTTTACCGATGTCGTGAAGTTGCGCGGACGGCAGAGCAACTTGTAAATCCCAACTCTTAGTCAGTTCGGAGTACACTTTATTTTTTGTCATCGCGTCGAGAAGTATTTTAAGATATGTCTGAGTACGGCGGATATGACCGCCCGTAACTATGTCGCGGCCTTCAACCATATCCGCAAGCACGGATATAATTCCGTTACGCAACGATTCAACCTCGGCGGTGCGTTCTTTAACAAGCGCGTCAATCCCGATATTAGTTTCTAGGCGTTTACGAAGAACCGGCGCGGAAAAGGGCTTATTCACATAATCAACCGCGCCGAGTTCAAAGCCTTTGACCTCCAACTCCGCGTCACAGTTTGCCGTAAGGAATATAACGGGAATATCCCTGAATTTGTCGGACTTTTTCAGCTCCGTTATCGCCGCGAAACCGTCCATCTCCGGCATTTCAATGTCAAGCAAAATCAAATCGGGCGTTATCTTTTCGAGTAGCTTGAACATCTTAGCCGCGGAGGGAATAGTCAGCGTCTTGTACTCGCCCTCCAAAGCCTGTTGCGCTACGACAAGGTTAGTGTCATTGTCGTCAACTACAAATATTGTTTTCATTGTAAAGTCGCTCCCGATTATTCCTTTCGTTTTACTTTGGTTTTCAACAGAACCGACAAATGCAAGAGCAAACCCCCTACCGTAACATTGTAGCACATTAATTCCAAAAACGCAAGAAATATTTGGCTTGACCTCTATAAATATTTGGTTAGCGGACGCGGCTATCGCGGAGTTATGACCGACTATATTCCGTATAGTTCGTCGAGTTTCATCAGCGCGACTACATAGACTTTTATCGCGGTCAGAAGTTCGTCTATATTTTGCGCTTCGTCGGCGCAGTGAGCGGTTCCGTACGGAGTTTCAAAGTTAGACTGCGACGGACCGAACGGCACGGAGTTCGGGAAATACTTCGCGTGAGTTCCACCGCCCATTATGTAAGGTTCATCGCTGTGTTCGCCGAGCATTTGCCTTGAAATGTCCGCGAGCAGTTTGACCTCCGCGCTTTCGGGGTCGGTATAGCGCGAACGGTTCACGCGTATATCCTCAACGGTGAAACCCATCGGAGTTACGTGAGCTTTTAAGCGTTCGGCAATGTCGTTAACGTCCATTTTAATGACGCAGCGAGCGTCAATCGTTTGGCTTATCTTGCCGTTTTCATATTTTATGATTCCGCCGATATGCGTTGTCTTGCCGGAGATGTCGTCCTCCGACTCGATTCCTACGCCAACGCCGTAGTGGTCGGACAGAATCTCCGAAATCGCCTTTACCGCGTCGTAAGCCTTTCCGGTCAGAAGTTTCGCGTCGGTGACGGCTTTCGTAAGCGCGTAAATCGCGTTAGTTTTACCCTCCGGGCGCGAAGCGTGACCCGCGTCGCCTCTGGCGGATAGCGTAATTAGGTATCCGTTGGTTTTGATGTCAATGCCCTCGGTCGCCTGCGGCGGCTTGCCGGTATACGTGATTTCGGCGTAGTCGGGAATCGCGTTGGTCGCGCTGCCCGCGTTAAGCGCCATAAGGTTAGTATCCGCGCCGATGTCGTACACCAACGTGGAGACGAAAACGCTTTTTTCACCGATTGAAACGGAGAATCCCGCATCGCACACGATGGTGAAATCCGGAAACTCCGAACGCGTTTCGACGTAGTGTTTAACGTCGCCCATATCGCTTTCCTCGTCCGCGCCCCAAATTACTCTTACGCCGCGGTTAAGCTCAATGCCAAGCGCGTCCAAAGCTCGTAAAACGTACAGTGCCGCAACGCTGGGACCTTTATTGTCGCCGGAACCTCTGCCGATTATCCAGCCGTCGCGCTCTATCGCGTTGTAAGGCTCAAACGTCCAGCCGGAACCTTCCGGAACTACGTCAACGTGTCCGATAATCCCAAGTTCCCTGTTAGTTTTGCCCTTACGCAGAAAACTAAGCGTGTAGTAACCGTCGTTTTCGGTTTCGTAGCCGTACGCGTCGCCAAGTTCCGCGCCCTTGTCGATTGCGTTTGCCGGTCCCGTTCCGAACGGCTTACCGGGTTCCGCCGCGCCGCGAACGCTTTTGATGTTCACGAGCGATATTACGTCGCGTACAAACTCCGCGCGGTGAACGTTAAGCCACTCGTCCAGTTTCGCAAGCAGTTCGTTGTCAATTACCGTGTTCATAATGTAACCTCGTTTTTTGAATTTTTGAATTTTCAATATAATATTGAGAGCATTATACACCAGATTACATCAAAACGCAACTGAATACTTGACAAACGCTAAAATTAATGATATTCTGAATAAATGAAAAAAGTGAGGTTAAATAAATGCTGACGGAATTTTTTGAGTTGCTCGGCGCTAACGCGTCGCTGGCCGCGCTGTTAAACTCGGTCGCCGGAATCGTGTTAAAACTCGCGATTGCGGTAGCGCTTTGGCGTTTGCTTTCGTTCTCACTGAAAAAACTTGAACAGCGGAGCGAGCATTTACGTCAGGTTATACCGCCGATACGCCGCGTTCTGGAGATTGCGGCGTTAGTCGTAGCGGCGATTTTCCTGCTCTCGGACGGAATCTCCTCCGGGATTCAGACGGTGATTGCGAGTTCCGGAATCGCTGCGGTAGTAATCGGAATCGCGTGTCAGGACACGCTTGGGAATTTGTTCGCGGGACTGATTTTGCAGATGACGCGCCCGTTCGTCGCGGGCGATACTATTCGCTACGTTGACGCGGACATCGCGGGCAAGGTGGAGCAAGTCACGTTCCGCCACACGGTAATCCGTACTTTTGAAAACAAACAGTTGATTATCCCGAACAGCACTTTAAGCAAGTCGCTGATTGAAAACTACACCTCCGGCGACAGCGCGATTTGCATAATAATGGATTTCGGAATTGAATACGGTTCCGATGTCGAAAACGCGGTCGAGCGCATCCGCTTCGCCGTTGAAACTGTATTCGGGGAGCGTGAGTTCGCCGTTGACGGTTTATCGGTACTCGTTGACAAGCTGGACGACTCGGCAATCGTACTGCGGCTTAGGGTTATGGCTCCGTCACTGGGAGTATTAGGCGCGCTGAAAAGCGAGATTAACCTGAAAGTCATTGACGAGTTCGCAACCTCCGGCGTGTCATTCGCCTATCCGCACATCACAATCAGCAGGCAATAAGCGTTATCGTAAGTGTGAGATTTTTGCTTGCAATTTATGAAAATGTGTGGTATTATAAAAAAACACTGACAAGCGACTATGAATTAAACGATTTTTTTACTGATTAGCGAACGCCGCTAAAATAGCGATTACACTTAACCGGCATTTAGTACGAAAGGACAAAGGGTGACGAGATGGACACGAGTTGAAAAATACCGCCGTAAGGCGACGCGCGGATTTTTGACTCGCGAGATATAAGCTCAGTTATCAATGTACGCTTCGGCGCGTAATGATTGCGGGAAATTGTAATTCCCGCGCCGGATAAACCGCGAATTGTAACTCAATTCTACAAACAAAATCAAAATAACGCTACGAAAGGGAAAAAGTTTATGTTTGGAATAAATTGTGCCGCGCGGCAGGAACTTACGCCGCGTTCACCGGCTTCACTGAACAGGGACTTGACGTTTAAGAAAAGATGAAAAAATACACAGTTTCACAGGTTATGGACTCGTTCGGCGTGAGCAAGTTCACGTGGAAAATTTTCTTTTTGCTGGGTCTGGCGATGGTGTTCGACGGATATGATTACCAGATTGTAGCCTACACTATGAACTCAATAAAATCCGGAGTGGAGAGCGGCGGCTTAGGTCTGAACGACGTTCTGGCGGGAAGTCTTTCCACGTGGAGTATGATGGGTATGATTTGCGGCGGTGTGCTTTCGGGAGTTATTTCCGATAGGTTCGGACGCA
>JAISKY010000110.1 GCA_031260745.1 Oscillospiraceae bacterium | reverse complement strand
ACACTCGCGCCGCGACTAACCGCGTCGCCGACGTACTCGCTTCCGGTTCCCGGAATCGCCGCGAATAACGCGCCGTCAGAAACTCTGCGGCTGTCAAAACAAATATCTGTAATCTCAATATCTTTTATCCCCGCCAGAAGTTTGCTAAGAAGCATAAAAAAACTCCGTTTTAATGATTAATTAACCGTATTTGTCAATCGTCAAACAACGGTATAGATTTCCGATTCGGCTAACTGTTAACTGTTCGCCGTTCACTGTTAACTGTAAAAACTACCCGTTGCCTTCCATAAGGCTTGCGTCGTTGTCGATAAGCGTAACCTCAACAACAGAGCCGTAGGAAACTTCTGTGCCGACGTCAAAGCTTTGCCTCGCGACAATGATGTTGTTGCCCTCACCGGGGTTAACGCCGACGGCTCTGATAAACAGTCCGTTAACCTCCAAAGCCGCGCGGGCGCTTTGGTACGACATTCCGAACAGATTCGGAACATATACGGTTTGGTTAGGTTTGTATGTGTCCGTATACAGAATAGCCTGCGAACCGGAGTCAATCAGCACGTTAGCGTACGGAGCCTGGTCTAAAACCGTTGCGCCGCTTCCGAAGATTCTGACGTGCAATCCCGCTTCGTCAAACTTTGCCGCCGCCTCGGCGGTGTTCAAGGTCTTACCGTTCGGCACTATTGCGCTGTGAGCCGCCGCGTCGCCCTGCAATATCGGGTCAACGCCAAGATAGGGGAGTGAATCCGAGAAAATATTACCCACTACCGGAGCCGCCATAACGCCGCCGCTGATGTATATTCCTGACGAGCGGCTTGGACTGTCAAGCAGAATCAGTACCGCTATTTTAGGATTATCCGCCGGCGCGAAACCCGCGAACGATACGACGTACTCGTCGGAGTTCTGTCCGACTTTTTCTGCCGTACCCGTTTTACCCGCGATTCTGTAGCCCGCGACTCTGGCGTTTTTACCCGTACCCTCCTTGCCCGCGACTACGCTTTCAAGTATCGAACGTACTTTGCGGGAAGTTTCCTCGCTGATTACCTGACGCACAATCGTCGGCTCGGTAGTTTTAAGCAGCGTTCCGTCCGGCGCGGTGACTTCCTTAACAAGATACGGCTTCATTAAGTTGCCGCCGTTAGCGACCGCGCTTACCGCGGTTATCATTTGCAAAGGCGTAATATTAAACGTCTGACCGAAACTCGCCGACGCAAGCTGCGATAAATTGTTCGAGTCCTTGAAAACCTCGTCGGTCCACCAGATACTGCCGCTCTCGCCGCTGAAATCAAGTCCGGTTTTGTCCTTCAGCCCGAACGCGTTAACGTAATCATAGAACTTTGTCGCTCCGAGCTTTAGTCCGATATTGACAAACGCGACGTTACAGGAATGTTGAGCCGCTTCTTGCAGCGTCTGTGAACCGTGACCTGCGTGTTTCCAGCAATTCAGCGGGGAAGTACGTCCAAGTACGTTCATATCGCCGCCGCAGTAAAACGAATCGTTGTCGGTGATTGCTCCCGCGTCCAATGCAGACGCGAGCGTTATTATCTTAAATGTCGAGCCCGGTTCATAAGTATCGGAGAACTCGCGGCTTTTCCACTGCGCGCGAAGCGCGTTGCCTAACAGTTGCTTACGCTCTTCCTCGGTAAACTCAACCGTCTCACCCAACCACGTCGTTCTGCCGTTTGACGTAACCAACTCCAGTTTTTCCTTAGTAGCGTCGTCAAGCGTACCTAACATTCCGCTGTGCAAGGTAAGTTTTGCGATACTGCCGCCGGTCTTACCCATACCGAACGCGTCCGACAAATTCATATTCGCGGTATCGTTGAGAACATTATAATTGTTCGGGTCAAAATCCGGAAGTGTCGCAGCCGCCAGAATCGCGCCGGTGTTTACGTCCATAATCAGACCCATACCGCCGTTCTGAACTTCGTTATCGGCGATAGCCTGAGCAAGATGTTTCTCCAGATAGTATTGCAAAGTAGCGTCAATTGTCAGCGTAATGCTGTTGCCCTCCGCGGAGTCGTAGTAATTCTCGTACTGGAGGTACAGCATATCAGTACCCTCGGCGTTAGTGGCGCGAACAGTGCGGCCGCCTACTCCGCGTAACGTACTTTCGTAGTAACTCTCGATACCGTACAGACCTTTATTCTCGTCCCCGACAAATCCGATAATCTGCGACGCGATATTTCCCGCTGGGTAATAGCGTTTACTGTCCTCAATCAGATGAACGCTTTTAAGCGAGTTTTCCGCTATAAACGCGCGGACTGCCGAGCTGATTTCCGGTTCAAGCCTAGTCGCGATAATCTGATGCCACGACTCTGTCTTTTCCCATTTATCCATAATCGTGTAGTAATCGTTGCCGGCGTCGCCTAAAATCACACTGAGAGATTCAGCGATAAATTTAGGGTCCTCTTCGTATGTGAGCATTTCGGCGGGTGAGATAATGACGGTATACGCGGTAGCGGACTGAGCCAAAATCTTACCGTTAGCGTCGTAAATCGTACCTCTGGCGGCGGGAATATTCGTACTTCTGGTCTGCTGAAATATCGCCATCTTCTGGTATTTTTCGTTATCTTTTATCTGGACATTAAACAACGTATATATAAGCAGCCCGAACGCCGCGAATCCGCACACCGCAAGCAACGCAAATGTACGTCTAAGCACCGTACGACCGGGTTTGGTCTCAACTTTTTTCTTATTTGCC